>QQUM01000785.1 GCA_008501545.1 Calditrichota bacterium | reverse complement strand
TCCCCCGCCTCGCTGCAGGTCATTGGACTGTAGTCCCGGCAATGAGCGGATAATACGTTTGGTTTTGCTGTCTATTTTATTGATTTGTAAACCATTATCTCCCCAATTTGATACCCAGATTGTGCCGGATACGCCTGCGTGAACCGCACTGATGCCGTTGTTGCTGAGACTGGTTGCATCGTCAGGATTATGACCGAGGTGTTTGAAACGGCGCTGTTGTTTGTCCAGCCGGTTGATGCCCTTTCTTGTTCCAAACCACAATACGCCGGTCCGGTCTTCATAAATACTTTGCACAATATTGCTGTTCAAACTCCAGGATACCTGTGGATTGTGGATATATTTGGTGGATTGGTAGGTTTTTGTATCAAAATGCAGAAGCCCATTTCCTGTTCCAACCCATAGGGCACCAGAGCTCTCCTGGAAAAGAGAGAGCACGCCGCCATCGGTGTTGAAATGCATAAAACGCTGTTTTTCCCGGTCAAAACGATCCAGTCCGCTAGATGACCCAACCCAGAGTATCCCATCCCTGTCTGCGATCACTGCATTTACACTATTGCTGCTCAGGCTGTTTGCGATATTGGGATTGGCTACGAAATGCGTGAATTTGCCTGACTGCATGTCAAGGTGACTGAGACCGCCTTCGGTTCCAAGCCAGATGGCACCGCTGCTGTCTTCGCAGATTGCATGAATCCATTTTGATGGCGCACTGTTTGGATCCTGCTCGTCGTGAACAAATCGGGTGATTGTGCCTTCTTTCAACTCAATTTTGTTCAGGCCTTTCCAGGTGCCGGCCCAAAAGTCGCCATTGCGAGCTTGTGTGAGTGCAGAAACGAAGATAGAGCTCAGGCTGTTTGGATCATCGGGCAGGTGGATGTAGCGAATGAACTGTTCTTTTTCACGGTCGAAGCGGTTGAGACCACCGCTGGAGGTGCCGACCCACATCGTGCTGTCAGTATCCTCAAAAAGGGTGAGAATATAATTACTTCCGATTGAGGTGGAGTCCCGGCTGTTATGGCGATAGACGGTCATGCCGTAGCCATCGTAACGGAACAAGCCATCCGTGGTCCCGAACCACATAAAGCCTTGGTAATCCTGCAGGATACACTGTACCGAGCTCGCTGTTAGTCCTTTTTGGGGGCCGATATGTCCAAAATAGAATTCTTGTGCGCAGAGATTTATATGTGTGACAAGCGAAAGAATAAAACACAGCAAGTGTGTTCCGGTAAATTTCTTCATGCTTTGGGAATTTCAACTTTACATCTTGTTTGATAACATGTATTTTAAAATGATTCCAGGGGCGCGAGAAATGAATAAATGGCTATTTAAAAAAAATTTGATATGCTCAGTAATGAACAGCCAATACCACAATATATAAATTTACTTAATTTGTTACATTAATTTTATTGTCATCAAAAATTAAGGTGTAAAAATGAATCCATGTAAAAAGTTTTTGTTGTTCTTTTTTCTTGCGGCCGCACCACTTTTTGCCCAGGAAAACATGCTCTGTGTTGGTCACTACTGGACGGAAGACGAAGCCAATCTCAAGATGAAAGAATTTGCTTCGACGTGGCATGACAAGGCGTCATGGGAAAAGCGCGCTGCAATGATTAAGCAGGGCATCATCAAAGGCATGCAGCTCGATAAAATGCCGAAGAGCGATGGAAATTTTAATCCGGTTATTCGCAACAGCAGGGAAATGGACGGTTACATCGTCGAGAATATCGCCATCGAAAGTTTTCCCGGATTTTATGTTACCGGCAATCTCTACCGGCCGATTGATGAGTCAAAGAAACATCCGGCCATGCTCTGTCCGCACGGGCATTTAAAAGACAAGCGCTTCACTGATTTTATGCAATGGCGAAGTGCGGTTTTTGCCAGAATGGGCGCCGTCGTTTTTGCATACGATATGATTGGCTATGGCGAGAGTCAGCAAATCGAGCACAAAAATCCCATCGCGCTGCTTTTGCAGACATACAACAGTCTGCGCGTGCTCGATTATCTCCTTTCCCGCCCGGATGTCGATGGCAGCCGGGTTGGCATGACCGGCGGCTCGGGCGGCGGCACGCAAACGTTTATTCTCTCCGCTATTGATGAACGGATCACCGCTTCGGCGCCTGTCGTGCAGGTCTCGGCCCATTTTTTTGGCGGCTGTGTTTGCGAGAGTGGCATGCCGGTACACAAGAGCGCCAGCCACCAGACCAACAATGTCGAAATCGCCGCGCTGTGTGCCCCACGTCCGTTGTTGATGATTTCTAATGGTGCCGACTGGACACGCAACACACCGCGGGTGGAATATCCCTATGTGCAAAAAGTCTATGCACTCTACGATGCCGAACACCGGGCCGAGAATGTGCATCTGCCGGCAGAAAAACACGATTACGCCTACTCAAAGCGCACCGCAGCCTACAACTTTTTTGCCCACAACCTTCGCCTTCGTTCACGGAACATACCTTATGATGACGGCTATATAGAAGATTTTGTGAAAATATTGTCCAAGGAGGAATTGCGGGTCTTTCCGGATGATGCCGCCCGGCCAGCGAATGAGCTTACCGATGTTGGTGAAATTATAAAGTATCTTAAATTAAAATTGTAAAATTAATGTGCGAGTCTGCTCCTGTTTTATAGCTTAATTTATGAGTTCGATTTCCAACACGTCATGCCGGTTTGCATTTTTTGCAATACCGGCATCCCGTTGTATCATCACGGGTTTTGAATACGAATACAACCAAAACATGTGATAAATTCTGAAAGATTCCGGTATTCTGCTGGAAAGCGCAGAAACCGGAATGACCTGCTGAGAGCGTCACATTTTTGATCGATGGGCAAGGGATACCCCCTGGCCAATCCGTGTGTTTATGAATAAAGCAGGTTAAAGAGGGCCAGTAGTTGAAAGAATTTATTTGATTGTATCGTTGAATTATGTACTATAAGTCAAATCAATAGTTTTTTAATCTCTATTCATTTTATCTATACTCTCCATGACCCTTACACAACTCGAATACGTCATATCCGTGCACGATTCCGGCAGTTTTTCGAAAGCTGCGGCGCAGTGTTTTATTACCCAGCCGACGTTGAGCATGCAGATCCACAAGCTGGAAGAAGAACTCGGTATTATTATTTTTGATCGCAGCAAGAAGCCGGTGAAAGCGACAGCAATTGGCGAAAAGATTATCGAACAGGCGCGCCACAATGTGCAGGGAATTCGGCGCATCAAGGAAATTGTCCAGGATCACAACGAGGAAATAGCCGGCCATCTGCGCATTGGCATTATTCCAACGCTGGCGCCGTATCTTCTGCCGCTGTTCGTCCCTGCCTTTCTACAAAAATACCCGCAGGTTTCGCTTTCCATCGAAGAGTTTGTCTCGCAAAACATAATGACCGCCCTGAAGCAAAACAAGCTCGATGTCGGTCTGCTTGTAACCCCGTTGCATGACACAGCGTTGAGCGAAACACCGCTTTTTTACGAAACCTTTCTCGCCTACATCTCAACGAATCACCCGCTCATCCACAGTGAGACCATTGCTCTGGATCGATTGAATATCGATGAGATGCTGCTGCTCAGCGAAGGCCACTGTTTCCGTGAGCAAGTGGTGAATATCTGTCCGGAAACACAGGATATTGGCACAGGCACCCACCTGCGCTTCGAAAGCGGCAGCCTGGAAACGTTGAAGCGTATTGTTGAAAAGAATTTCGGTTATACACTTTTACCGCAGTTGGCTGTTATGCAGGTGAATGAGGAGAATAAGCGATTTATAAAGGAACTCAATGATCCCAAACCCATGCGGGAAGTGAGCCTGGTCACCCACCACACCATGCTCAACCGCAGTTTAATTTCGGCGTTCAAGGAAAGCATTCTGGAGAATTTACCGGCGCACATCAAGGGGAATAAGAAGAAAAATGTGATTCATTGGTTGTGAATTATTGCGAGCCGCCAGTTTTTGCTGGTGCGGCAAAGATGAATTCGGTTTATCCGACAGTATTATGCGACAGAATAATGAGTCGAATAATACGGAGCACATGTAAAACACTTCACAGCTTGCTTGTTGTTTATAAATGATTTATTATATTTGATGGGTCAATATTATACAACAAACAGTGTACAATAAACCGGCAGAAAACTGTCGTATAATAATATACGTTAGCCAATCATTCAATAGGAGTCATACCTTTAGATGGAAATACTAATTCGTTTTATGCAGAAATATTCAACGGGAAAGGTTGTTCTTACTTTGTTTATACTAACTATGGCCGTGTATTTAACAATGTTGTCATACTCAATTCCAGCAGTTACGGCATATGCTCCAGAACAACCAATATTTGACTTATCTCCTGCTGGTTACTCCTTTAATTACGCTTATGAATTACTTGATACATTGGGAGCTGAAGGGCGAGAACTATATTTATCTACTCAGTTACCATTAGACTTCATATACCCAGGTTTATTTTCTATTACTTATTCACTACTGCTAGTTTGGCTTTTTGGTAAAACATTTAATGTAAGTTCCAATATTTTCTTTTTTGCACTAGTACCATTTTTAGCTGGGATTTTTGATTATGCTGAAAATGTATTCATCATAAAAATGATCAGATCATTTCCTGATTTACAAGTAGCTACAGTTAATACGGCAAGTATATTTACTCTTCTTAAAAGCGGTTTTACTATGCTTTTCTTTTTATTGCTAATTGTAGGTTTTGCACTGTTACTTAAACAAAAATTATTAGATGTACGTAAGCGAAATGGCTAACAAGTTGCTCAGTTGCGCAGCGGTTGTAGTGGATTTTTGTGCGACAATGAGCGCAGCGAATGCACAAAAAGGAGCGTAGACCGCTGCGCAACTGAGCAAGGCGTTAGCAGCATGGCACAATTTAAAAGGTATGTTGTGGGAAGAATTCTAACTCTATTAATCTTTATATCTTTTATAATTTTTCAGCAGAAGACATCTGCTTGTTCAGGATTTATTATCGCTAAAGACAGTTCTGTGTTTGTTGGAAAAAATAACGACTTCTTTAATCCGAATACAAAAATGTGGTTCGTCCCCCAATCAGACTCAAGATTTGGTTGTGTCTATTTTGGCAAAGACGATTTATATCCAATCAGTGGGATGAATGAAAAAGGCCTGGTAATGGAACATTTTGCCGGGCATGAACAAGCAATTAAAAAATCAATTGGAAAACGAATATTTAAGGGTAATATTTTTGATTCGATAATGGCGACCTGTTCGACAGTAGATCAGGTTTTGGATTCATTGGACCAGTTCTATCTTGGCGTTTTTTACAACGGGATGGTTATGTTTTGTGATCAAACTGGGAATTCTGTGATTGTCGAAGGTGATACGATTATTGAAAGGAAATCTTTTTATCAGATTTGCACGAATATCTACCAGTCAGAATATGAAGAAAACAACTATCCATGTTGGAGATACAATACTGCAGAACATTTTATTAAAAATCATCCGGATAATTTTTCATTTGAATTTTCACGTGATGTTCTAAATGCGATTCATCAGGATATTACACAAATATCCGTTATTTACGATTTGATCAATAAAAAACTTGAAATATATCATTTTCAGGAATTCAGCAATCCTCTATCTCTGGACTTAAAGCATGAAATACAAAAAGGGGTACAATACTATGATCTTCCTGAATTATTTCCAGTGAATAAAAAATTTCAACGAACAAATTATGGAAAGATCATTCCACAGAAAAATGCTGGTATAGTATCATCATTGGTTGTCACAGGTTTAGCTCTGCTAATTTCAATAATTGTGTCGATCGTTCAATATTTTATAGGCGATCGTATAAAAAAAGGGTCTCTGAAAAAATCGAAAAATGGTCCAGTTTCTGCCACTGCTAGGATTATCGCTTTGAGTTTAGCCATTCTTGGATTGGTTTACTTGATTACACTCTCTCAGTATCCACAGATTTTTTTAATTGGATTGCCAGATACGTTGAGGGATAGAATGTTAATTGAAAAAATATTGATCCATATTCCTGCTTTGAAGGCAGTATTGGTTTTCATAGCTTCGATTGTTGCAGTAATTATATGGAAAAATGGAATTTGGAATAATTTTCAAAGATGGCATTATTTATCACTAATTTTTCTTTCATCATTCTTATTGTTCTTATACAATTATTGGGGATTCATTAGAATATATTGGTGATAGTTAAACGGGCTGCTAACAACGGCATCAAAGGGATGCGAAACGCGTCCCTTTTCCAGAGATTCGGAAATTCATAAATCGTTCCGCGCCCATTATGCCAACCGTTAGAAACATAAATAAATTTAAATAGATTCTTACGAAAACAATACAATATCTGCAGTTTTTTATTCGAGAAAAATACCTTTTGCAACTGTATTTATCTATCTGCTTATCGAAGAAGGAAAAATTACAAATATATTAACAATCAATCTAAACTGTACTTAAATTATAAATAATGGACTTCTAAATCCAGAGAGAAGACTAAGTTGATAAAAAATCAATATTTAAAAAAGAGCAAATTCTGGAAATATATACCATTTAGAAGATATCTAATATTTGTCTCGGCGATATTCTTCTTATTTTCAGGGATTGGATTTATCATCGATCTGCTTTCTGAAGGTTCATATTCAGAACTGCTGCTTTTTATAAATGTATTTTATTCCGGGATTGTTGCCGTATTCTATGTTTATAGTTTTACTAGAAACCTTAAATTTCTTCCTTTTACTATCCTATTTCAGATTGTAGTTGGAATGAACATCTGGAAAGAGGCTACCCAACCAGTGCTTTCCGAATTTCCTGAAAGAGCATATTTTGATGCCATGGGAATTTTAGTAACATTGGTTCTGGGATATATACTGCTTATTATTTTTATCAATAAGGAGGGATTAAGAAATTTGCGGCTTCAGGCTGAAATGGATCTTGCGCAGGATCTTCATTCGAACCTCGTTCCAAAAATTGAAATTGTTAATAAGCGTTTTGAAATATTTGGAGTATCTAACCCTACTGATGAAGTCGGCGGCGATTTAATTGACTATTTCGAAAATGAGACTTCACATACTTGTTATATTGCAGATGTATCGGGTCATGGCGTTGCGGCAGGCTCGATGATGGGGATGTTTAAAAGCACAATTCGGGTTTTATTAAACCAGGATGAACAACTTCGTTCAATTTTAACAGAAACCAGCAAAACAATTTACTATTTAAAAAAGAAAAACATGTTTCTTACCTGTGCATTTTTAAAATTTAATTCAAATTCTACTGTAGAATATTCAACAGCAGGTCATCTTCCGATTTTAAAACTTGCAAACGATTCGAACAATTTTGAGGAATTGATAATAAAGCACCTTCCAATTGCGGCGACTAAAGACTTCTCTTTTGCGACAAACAGCACAGTATATAACAAGAAGGATTTATTCATATTACTGACTGATGGAATCACAGAGACGTCAAACAAGAAAGACGAAGAATTTGGAATGGAAAAAGTAAAAAAGATTATTCTCAATAACAGACATGATGAATTGTCCACTATTTATGAAAAAATAAATAACAAGTTAGCTTTATTCGGTAAACAAAAGGATGATCAGTCAATTTTATTAATCAGATGTTTATAATTATAATAAGTATTGTTTTTTTACTAAAACTATAATTCGATTTTTGCCATATTGACAAAGTGAATATCTAAAAAATTGAAGATACTAATTTTAAGATTCTTCCTGAAAAACGGTACAGGTTATGGATATGATAATTCCTAACGATTAAATATTTTTGTTTTGAATTTTCAACGATTTCGGGTTTTCAGAAACTTCATAACGAGAGACAAATTCCAGTGTTTTTCGGTTGGCTTTTGGGGCACAAAAAGCGGCAGTCCCGTTCTAACGGGCCTCGCAGTTGACCGCGGCAACGCGGGTTGGTTTTTGAATTTGAATGGCGTTATCTCGAAGGAATTTGAGCTTAAAATTAACAAATCGACCTCGGCAACTAAAGGGTCGTTAACCCTATGAAAAATCAATTCGATACTCATAGTTGTTGTGGTTTTGATCGATTTCAAAAATAGTTCAAAACTCAACAGTGAATCATTGGAGGAAATATGAAGGAAAAAAACAATTTGTTTGGTATTGTAAAACTACCTTTGCTCATTGCTTTTGCCGTTATTGCCATTCGCCTTGTACTGGAATTTGCTGGTGCACCCGATGCTGTGAATAAAATTTTCGGGATTGCCTGGCTACAAATAATTGTACCCGTTTTTTTTGCGTTTAAAATTATTGAAAATGAATTTGAAAAACCGTTCTTCGCACTCATCAAAGCTATTTTACTCTTTTCTGTCCCTGTCCGTCTTGCAATCGCTTTGACTTATTCATTGGCTTATTACTTCAAGTGGACAATTTCTCGTTTTGCTATGGTTACAGGAGACAATGTTACACCATTAACGGGGTATTTCACTATCCCCGCATCAGCGTTCGCTTTCAATATACTTGCAGCACTTATTGTTGGCATAATAACCGGTGGATTAACCATGTATTTCAAATCGCGTGCAGCCAAACCGAAAACGATTCAATAATTAATGCAATTGCTTGATCTTGCAATTCGATATCGCAAGAGTGGCAAAACCCTTATCTCCCTATTTCCTGAGCATGGTGCTTTCACTGCTTTAGTGGTGCTCGGCAAAAAGGAAAGTGAAAACGTCATGGGAATACGAGAACAACTCTCGCCTTCCACCCGCGATTTGATTGGGAGTACGAATCAACTTCAGGATGGAAAATGGCTTTGGATCCGAGTGCTTGACCCTTCACAAGTAGAAGATGTAAAGCAACTTCTACAGGCAAAACGCAAGCCCATGGCAAGGTCAACCGGCGCATAATGTCGTGTTGTGTGGCATCTACAACACAGGGCACTGTGGCTGACAAATAGCTCTACACGACGCTCAGCTCATGCTTGAGCGTCGCTAAACTTTGCTCTATTCGTGGTGCGCGCGTAAGTAATAATCGGTCAAGCATGAAAAAAATCAGTCTACTATATGTCTCATCCTACCGCGAATTAAGACGTATTTGATCAAATTTAACAAACAAAACATGAGCCCAATCACTGAAATCGTCCAACTTTCCTTAAAAATTTCCATCGTTGCAACGTTCATCGACCTGCCGTTTGCGGTGGCCTGTGGCTGGCTTTTAGCGCGGAAAAATTTTCGGGGCAAAATGCTTTTTGATACGCTGGTGAATTTGCCGCTGGTGTTGCCGCCGGTTGTCACCGGCTATTTCCTCTTGTTTGTTTTTGGCAGAAACGGGTTGGTCGGTAAATACATTTTCCAGGTTTTCGGCATGGCGCTCAGCTTTACCTGGCAGGCAGCAGCCATCGCGGCGGCGGTTGTGGCATTTCCACTGTTTGTGCGTGCCATTCGGGTTGCCATCGAAAATGTCGATCCACGCATTGAGGAAGCGGCGCGCACCTTGCGGGCAGGCCGCTGGCATATTTTCCGGCGCATCACGCTACCGCTTTCAGCAAATGGCATCATCGCCGGGCTGCTGCTCGCCTTTGCGCGCTGCCTGGGCGAGTTTGGCGCAACCATCATGTTTGCCGGTAACATTCCCGGTGAAACCCAAACCATGCCACTGGCTATTTTTTCATTGGCAAACCAAATCGGCCGCGAAACCGAAATCATGGTATTGATTGGTGTGGCCATTGCGTTTTCGTTTGGCAGTCTGATCGTCTCGGAGCTTTTGCTGCGCAGATGGCGTTTAGCAGGCGGGAAGTTCAATGAGTGAAGCCATTCTGACAGCGGATTTTCATCTCGCTTTCAAGACCTTCAATTTGCACTTTTCCACGGAAATTGATCCGGGTTTCACTGCGCTGTTCGGGCCTTCCGGTTGCGGCAAAACCACAACACTGAAGTGCTTGTCCGGTATTCAAAAACCGGATTCCGGCGAGATAAAATTTGCGAACGATCTTCTTTTTTCGAGCGAAAGAATACATTTTGTTCGACCGGAAAATCGCAACATTGGGCATGTGTTTCAAGACAGCCGTTTGTTCCCGCCCATGTCTGTCGTGCAAAATCTCAAATTTGGATACGAACTCACCGA
>QQUM01000767.1 GCA_008501545.1 Calditrichota bacterium | reverse complement strand
GCTGGAGAGCAAAAATTTTACCTTCTTGAGGACATATTATTCTTGTTCTTTTTACCTTAGTAGTCCTGATAATCCACAAATGGCAACCTTATTCCCTTATTCAGCGCTGCCCAATAAGGTAATAAGATTTTGGTGTTCGGTGTTTTTTTTTCAGACTACTAAGGTTTTTTTGCAAAAATAAGGTTGTTCAAACGCCGGCGCAAGCAATTGTCGACTTTGTCGGATGGACACTAATTTTGCACTCAATACCCCACTGCCGCTCCATCCGAACTGCGGGAGTCGCTGGCACCGTAAATAATATCTTCTTCGGTATTTTTGTAAATTCCCATAACAGCGCCTTGTCTCCATCTGATCTTGAGATTATGTCCATAATCTTTGTACAAGCGTTGTGTATCCGGTGAGAAGCCCCAATCCTCCATCCGGGTGACATCGGGGAGCCATTGATGATGAATGCGCGGTGCTTCCACAGCTTTTGCGATGTTCATATCGAACTCAAGCACATTGAGTACAACTTGCAAAACCGTGTTGATAATTGTTCGTCCTCCCGGGCTGCCAACCGCCATGATCGGTATACCGTTCTTTGCAACAATCGTCGGTGTCATACTGGATAACATACGTTTTTCCGGTTCAATCAGATTTGGTTCTGTCCCGATGTACCCACGGGAATCGGTGGTGCCGGGCATGGGATTGAAATCACCCATTTCGTTATTGAGCAAGAAGCCGGCACCTTCGACGATCATTCTACTACCATAAGGATATTCCAGTGTATAGGTTAATGAAACCATATTCCCGGATGCATCAATAACGGAAAAATGCGTCGTTTCAGGGCTTTCATACACATCGTTAAACGTGATGCTGTCGCTGATCGATGCTTCGGTCTCAGAAATTGTTGTTCGCAAATAGGCGGCATATTCTTTCGATAGCAGCTTTGCAAGCGGCATGTCGGTACTAAAGTCCGGGTCGCCCAAATACCGGGCACGATCGGCATAAGCCCGGCGCATGGCTTCTGTGATAAAATGCAAATATTTCGCTGAGTTATGGCCCATGGCAGCCAGGTCGTAACCTTCTAAAATATTCAGCATTTCAGCGAGCACGACACCACCCGAACTTGGCGGCCCCATAGCGTAAATATCAAAATCCCGATAAGTACCGTGCACAGGTTCGCGTTCAACAGGCTGGTATTTTTCCAGGTCTTCGTGGGTTATCAATCCATTATGTTTTTGCATGTAATCCATAATGAGGTCCGCTGTCTTGCCTTTGTAAAAGCCGTCACGGCCTTTTTTCATGATGCGTTTAAGCGTTGCTGCGTGATCGCGCTGTACCCAGCGTTCCCCGGGTTGGTAGAGACTGCTGTCCGGTTTAAGAAATATTTTTGTAGAGGATGGGTATTGCAGCCAGTCATCTTTATGGTATTTAAACCCATCGTGCAAGCCCCATGTTAACGGGAATCCTTTTTTCGCCAATTTGTAAGCCGGTTCAACCAGTTTTTTCCAGTTTGTATTGCCATATTTTTTGTGAGCAGCATACAATCCCGCCACTGTCCCCGGTACTCCGACAGCAAGAATGCCTTCATGGTTGCTGGCATTTCGTATCTTTCCGTCTTCGCTGAGAAACATGCGTTCCGTAGCCACTAGCGGCGCTTTTTCTCGAAAATCAAATGTGGTGACATCACCATCTGAACGATGATAAACCAGAAAGCCACCACCGCCCAGATTGCCGGCAGAAGGCCAGGTGACTGCCAGTGCAAATGCCGTTGCCACAGCAGCATCAATGGCATTGCCGCCATCTGTAAGTACCTGCTTGCCAATTTCTGAAGCATACCTGGAGGTAGAGACGACCATGCCATTTTTTACACGTACAGGGCGCCGTCCCTGACCGAGTAATGTTGTCTGGATTTGGAGGAAAAAAAGAAAGAGAATAAAACAGAGAAGATGAGAGTTCCCGGATTTCCGCATGCCGCTCCTTTAGCCTTTGTAAATAATAAAAATGCAGGTTATTATATATTTTAAAGTATAAAAATTTATCCACTTTGCAAACTTGAATCACATTAAAAAGGTTTGACTTTCAGCATTTATGTTCTTATTGTTTTTCTTTACTTTATAAAAGAGGAAGGTGTTAGGCTTCGCCAGAATCAAAGGTCGCTTTTATCGATGCACCGGACGGTATGCAGGTCGAACTCATGGAGAAAATCCAATAAATTTATTATTCATTCTGGAGCAGGAGGAAATTTGATGAAAAAATTTCTCGCAGTTGTACTCATTTTGATGGTCCCCGCCGTGCTCATGGCGCAGGACAATGTACAGGAATGGCTCGACAAAGGGGATGCAGCTTACGAATCGTTTGATAACCAAACCGCTCTCACATCCTACAAGAAAGTTTTGGAACTCGACGAGCAAAACTTTGATGGACTGTGGAAAACAGCCCGCGCGCTCACCGATGTCGGGAAAGCGCTTGGCGGCGATGCAGAAAAAGAGCATTATCTCGAAGCGGATAAATACGCTCGAAAATGCATTGAGTTATATGGGGACAAGGCGGAATCCCACTACGTGCTTGCATTATCTGTCGGCAGATTGGCCCTTTTTGAAGGCGGAAAGAAAAAAATAGAACTATCGAAGGAAGTGGAAGCAGAAGCAAAAAAAGCCCTGGAAGTCAATCCGGAGCATGATGGTGCGGCCCACATTCTTGGGCGCTGGAATCACAACATCGCGACATTGGGCTGGTTTTTGCGCGCGGCAGCCAAAGTCGTATACGGTGGTGTGCCAAAAGGGGCGACATTGGAAAATGCCGAGAAATACTTCGCCATGGCGATTGACTTGAACCCCGAAAAGCCGGTGCATCGTCTCGAGTATGCGCGTACGTTAATCGAGCTGGAAAAATATGCAGAAGCAAAAACGCAGTTGCAAAAATGCCTCGATCTCGAGAAAGTGCAGTGGGAAGATGACAACCACAAAAAAGAAGCTGCCAAGATGTTGAAAGAGATTCGAAATAAGTAAGATTTTTTTGGTGGATTAAAAAAATGCGATCGGGCAGAGGATATCCCCTGCCCGATCGCATTTGAATGGTACAGTTAAAATTCTATTTTTTTCTAATTACTCCAAAAGCGTTCCTATTCTTCCCCAGCGAATTTTACTGGCAATTTTTGAAAGCGGCAGGTATTTCTTCCAGGAAAAATAAACTAACAATGCTTTGCCGTGAATATTCTCACGTGGTACATAGCCCCAGTAGCGGCTGTCAGCACTGTTGTCGCGATTATCTCCCATGACGAAGTATTCATTTTCCGGTAACTTTTTCGGTCCCCAATTCTGCGGTACTCTGCTGGCGTCATCGACATAACGAATTTGGTGTACGATACCATCCGGCCGTGTTACTTCATAAATCTTGATATAACGCTGTTCTTCCGGGTCATATTCACGTTTGAGAAATTTTTTCTCACCTTCCGGCTTGCCATCAATATAGACGATATCGTTTTTTATCTCGATCGTTTGGCCAGGTGCGGCCAGGCAGCGTTTGACATATTCAGTGGAGGGGTCGAGCGGGTATTTGAACACGATAATTTCCCCCGCTTTCGGATCGCGGCCCAAAGGAAAAACGAAATGTGGCAATTGAATGTTGACCACGGGAACCATGTCAGGTGTGCGGGGGCCATAAATAAATCGATTCACGATGAGATTATCACCAATTTCGATAGTCGTCCGCATGGAACCTGTGGGTACGTGATATGCCTTTACAATCGATGCCTGCAAAACCATAACAATACCCAGGGGCACGAGGATAGCCATCGTGTATTCTTTGATTTTACCCAGAAGTGTTGCCGGTTTTTCTTTCTCTTTCTTTTTAGACTTTTTTCTCCACTGCATTGAATGCCTCTTTTAAATGGGAATGTATATTAATCGATTAAAAAACAGATTCTAAATGTGTGACGAACTTTATCAGTAAAAGTTTGTCTCCAAATTAAAAATTATTTCAATAACCCCAAGGTAAAAACAATGGCTTTGTCATCGAAATCGTTGAAAGTTATCGAATAATCCAAATTCGCTATAAGCTGGAAATTATAGGTACGAAAGATTCTGATTCCGCTCGTTAATGTAAACTCAAATCCATCACCATCACGCTTATCTTCAGTCCAATTCCCGGAATCTGCATCATAATACCCATCGTCGTCATGGGCTATCCAATGAAATCCGAAAGCGCCGCCAAAATACGGGCAGACATCTGTGCGGGTCGTAAGATAATGCACGTAAAGGTTAGTTGCAAAGCCATTTCGTACTGCGATAAGCATGCCTGTGGATACGTTCTCCATGTCATAGCCGGTACGAAAGTCAAGCGCGAAGGAGCGGTCTTTGTTGTCATAACCATTCTGCGGGTATAAATAGCCGAATGAGAAGCCACCGACTTTGTGTGCAGACCGGCGCAACGGTTTTTTATCTTCACTCTCAGTAATATTCCCGACTTCAGCGGTTTTAGCTATTGGTTCGCGGCGGGCAATGCTTAATGCAACGCGCTTCATCACGGTGTCCAGGTCTTCAATTGTATCCGAGGTGGTATTGTCGGCAAATAGTGTCTGCCCCGAACCAACGTCCAGGTGAATGAACTGAATGATAATTTTCTCTCCCAAACGGCTCAAACGGCAAAGAACCACTTCATCGGCTGCTGCATTTTTTCCAAGTTCGATTGCACATTTTTCATCATAACAAGGCTGTTGATCATCATTAAAAGGAATTTGAATAACATCATAGTCGAATTGTTTTTGCAGTTCCATTTTCAACAAGGATTCCGTTGTGACAATTGCACTTTCATCCAAACCAATTGCATGTACTGGAGAAAGTGCCAGCCGTTTTTGTGCATTCACTGCAACGGCAAGTCCGAAAAAGATCAGGAAAACCATGCTTAGTTTCTTCATTTTTCCTCCGAATGTGTTTTGCCAGATTTTTGGTGGGATGAGTCTTTAAATAACAATGTGTGAGTTTTGTTCCCCAAAATGAAGTGGAATTTAGTTCATTCTCTAAATTAAAAAACAAAGTACCAGGCATCAACATGTTTCTATGCTCGTAGTGGAACCTTTAGGCTCTCAGTTTCCCCCCATCAAAAACACGCCAAAATGTAGATGCTAAAGCATCCACTTCAAACTGCACAATTTAGCGGGTAAAGACATTGTGGTAAACACCAGGTACGTGCCTGGCTTATATGCGAATATTGATATTTGAAGGGAAAACATAAATTTAGATGGATGTTTCCGTTTCCGATTGCATGAACCGGAAACGGAAAATTTTCCCTATTGCACAAACATCATTTTTTTCACCTGGTTAAAATCACCGGCTGTGATGCGATAGAAGTAAACGCCGGAAGCAGCGAGCTGGCCATTTTGCATGTGGCCGTTCCATTGCACCTTGTGCGTTCCCGCCTGCAAATCTGAATTGACAAGCGTTGCAATTTCACGCCCGACGATATCATATACTTTCATGAGTACACGGGCATTTTTCGGCAACTGATAGGTAATTGTTGTCGACGGATTGAACGGATTGGGATAATTCTGCAGAAGCGCAAACTCAGACGGCACGGAAGCATTCGAATTTTCAGCGACGGCCGAGGTTTTATTTGAGGCTCCCGGTGTCGGTGTGGGGAAAAGTGCCCATTCATCGCCACCATCGGTTGTTCTGCCGTATGAGGTATCTGCGATCTGATCTGTGTAGGTGAGCGAATCGATGATTGTCAAGCCATCGGCAGCCGTCAGGCCAATTTGCTCCCCGCCACCTGAAAGTTTGATATCCACATGCAAAACGCCCTGGTGGGCCTCTTTATCAGCGTAAAGAAGCAAGAAACCGCCGGCGGGAATCGTTGTCTTCGCCGGATCAGAAGTTGGGATTTGCCACTGATTTAATTCGGCGAGGTCGTCGGTGATGTACATACCACCGATATCCACAGCTTCAGCATTCGGATTGTAAATCTCGATCCAGTCTTCATAAGGATCGCCATCGTCTGTGTCTTCTTCCGGATCTTCGAGATAGGTGTCGTTGCTGGCCATGAATTCATTAATATACAGCATCGGTGCATCGACAGGTCCCATGTTTGAAGCGCCGGGCGTCGGTTCAGTGAAAAAATCCCACTCATCGCCGCCATCGGTTATTCTGCCGTAAGAGGTGTCGGCTTGTTGTTCGGTGTAGGTCAATGAATCGATAACCGTTACACCGTCGGAAGCCGTCAAACCAATTTGCTCGCCACCACCTGATAATTTGATATTCACATGCAAAACGCCCTGATGGGTTTCTTTGTCGGCATAAAGCACGAGGAAGCCACCGGCTGGAATGGTGGTTTTATCCGGATCAGTTGTTGGGATTTGCCATTGGTCTAGTTCGGCAAGATCATCGGTGACGTACAAGCCGCCGATATCGACAGGCACACTGCCGGGATTATAGATTTCTATCCAGTCTTCGTAGGGGTCGTCATCGTCTGCATCTTCGTCCGGGTCGACGAGGGAAGAATCGTTGCTGGCCAAAAATTCATTGATATAGAGAACCGGGGTGATAACTGCGCCACCACCGTTGGCTTCTCCCGGCGTTGGATTTGGAAAAAATGCCCAGGTGTCGCTGCCATCTGGCGTTCTGCCATAGGAGGTGTCGGCGATTTGGTCAGTATAAGTAAGCGAATCGAGAATCGTCGTTCCATCGGAAGCAGTGAGACCAATCTGTTCCCCACCACCAGACAGTTTAATATCCACATGCAAAACACCCTGATGTGCTTCTTTATCTGCATACAGAATCAAATATCCTCCGGCCGGGACTGTCGTTTTTGCTGCATCGGTTGTTGGGATTTGCCACTGGGTTAACTCGGCCAGATCATCTGTTATGTACATACCACCGATGTCGACAGGTGTGCTGCCCGGATTGTAAATTTCGATCCAGTCTTCATACGGGTCGCCGTCGTCTGTGTCTTCTTCCGGATCGACAAGATAGGTGTCGTTGCTGGCCATAAATTCGTTTATCACCAAATTTTGCGCTTGCAAGTTGGCAAGAAACAGGAAAATACCGCCAAATAATAAAATGCGTAATAGAATTTTGTGCATGGTTTTGCTCCTTTTTCTAAGGGAAAAGTGTGAATTTTAGAACAGTTTTTTATGAAATGAAATAGAACGAAAATCATCCTTGCGAAGGTTTGGAACCTTCACAAGGATCAAACACATTTATTGATTCGATGCACCCGG
The DNA here is from genome assembly GCA_008501545.1 of Calditrichota bacterium. GTDB lineage: Bacteria > Zhuqueibacterota > Zhuqueibacteria > Zhuqueibacterales > Geothermadaptataceae > Bioreactorimicrobium. The sequence goes on along the minus strand of QQUM01000767.1, from coordinate 2,910 downwards.
AGTTCCGCCTGGAATAAACTGCCAGGTATCGCTGCCATCAGGAACACGTGCATAGGATGTATCAGCCGGCTGCTCGGTATATGTCAATCCGTCGATGATCGTCATGCCATCTGTGCCAACCAATCCGATGTCTTCACCACCACCGGATAATTTAATATTCACATGCAATATACCTTGATCCATTTCCTTGTCGGCCCATAAAACCAGAAAACCGCCAGGTGCAATAGTTGTTAGTGACGCGTCTGTTTCGGGGATTTGCCACAACATGAGATCACCTAGATCGTCTGTAACATACATACCGCCAATATCAACTGCTTCGGAACCCGGATTGTAAATTTCTATCCAGTCTTCGAACGGATCACCATCGGTATCTTCAGGATCCACGACAGATGAATCATTGCTGGCCATGAATTCATTAATGAACAACGTCGGAGGAATATAGACATCACCGATGGTGAACGAAAGTGTATCTGACATTGCAACCAATCCACTGTCATCGGCTGCAGTGAGGTAGAAATAAATGATTGATTTATCAGCAAAAGGTCCGATTTCAACTTCAAATGAGCTGACGCTTTGCAGCATGTTTTTAACATTGTCCATAGCGCCTTCGGGACCATAATTGATCACAAAAGAAGCCAAATTATTATTCGCATCTTCAGCTTTTGCGGTGATGGTAATAATGCTGGTCTCGGTTTTTTCTTCCGGTGCAATTTCGATATCACTGATGACCGGCTCAACATTCGTTGATACGTTGGCATTAGAAGCGCCCGGGGAGGCAGCACCAAACACTGTCCAGTTGTCGCTTCCATCGGGATTGCGACCATAGGAAATATCCGTCTGCTGTGGTTCGTAAGTAAAGCTGTCGATAATCGTCTGTCCATCCGATTCAACCAGGACAATATCCTCACCACCACCGGACAATTTAAAGTCAGCGTGTAATACGCCCTGCTCCATTTCGCCGTCCGCCCAAATAACCAGAAAGCCGCCTGGCTGAATAGTGGTTTTTGCCGGATCTGTATCCGGAACTTGCCATAAAGTTAAATCCTCAGGGCTATCCGTTACGTACATTCCCGCAATATTAATTGCATTCGAACCGGCGTTATAAATCTCAAGCCAATCGTCGTAGACACTGGCGTCACCGCTGCCGTCATCATCGGGATCTGCAACGGCGAAATCGTTACTCGCCATAAATTCATTGATAAGCAGCGGTGTGCCACTTCCCTGGTTTGCAGAAGGTGCAACTGGTTCATCAAGGCTGCATTGGCTATAAATAAACAGACTCGCCAAAAGCAATGCGAACATTTTTATTAATTTCATTTTTCTCTCCGTTTTTACATAGCCCTACAAGGGGGCGACTACAATATTTTTTTATCCATGTGGCTTGCTTCTATTGATTAAAAATAAATCATTGCCAACGCATGCAACACACTGAAATCATCATCGCCGATAAATCCTTCACCTGTGGCGTTAACGGAATGATCCACGTAGGTATAATTCAACATGAGACGGATATTGGGATTAACATACCAGTTGAGCGCGCCAGTGTAATTATTGGCCATGCCGCCATAAATGCCGGCATTTTCATCAGTGAGATCGAGATGACTGTAACGCGCGGCCAACTCCCATGCACCTGTTTTGTTCGATTTTGGTGTAACCGGGCCAAATTCACCATCGAAGCTGTTCCAAGGACGGGATTCGCCGGTCAATATCCAACTCATAAAGGCGTATCCGCCCTGTAATGTAGCATCTTGTGCGCCATTCGTTCTGCTGAGATTGGTTTGTATGTATTCCGCCTGTACGCTAAAGTTTTTATATGCGAATGCGCCTTCAAGGCCATATTTTAATGAATGATCGACGTCCAGAATCGTGCCTGTATCAAGGATTTCCGTATCGCCGATTTTGGTTTCCGGTTCACTGGCAAAATCCATGGCACCGGTTTCGTCATCCGGTTTTTGGTACACAGCTGCAAGCCCGGTGTGAACGAGGAAATTTTGGGTTTTGACCGGGGCGACAACCAGCCGGGCTGCGACGCCATTACCGGTTTCATCTTTTCTCTTGTTTTTCTCGATGTCCATTGTTTGCCCGTAAATCGCACTTCTCAGATTCCATTTCGATCCCCATTTGCTGTACTCAATTCCGGCGCGCCGATCGGTTTCAAAGGCTAACATCGGATAGGCGCGCTCGACAAAAGTTTGATAGCGCGAAGACATCAGTTCGTTCAATCCGAGCGGCATTTTAAAATGACCGGCTTTAATATGCGAATTGGCAAAACCATTGTAACTGAAATACATGTCCTTGACTTCAACGATGCCTTCAGCGACATCGATGTCCCATTCTGTGCGCCAGGTTTTCCATAGTTCGACTTTCATTGCAAAACGGGCTTTGCGCAGGTGTGTTCCATTACTGAGTTCATTTTTGTTTTCGAAATAATATGCCCCATTAAGATACATGCGCGTGTCAAATCGCATGTTGTAGTTGCCATCTTCCGATTTGAAGATCATAATGCCATCATCCCAATCTGTGTGCCCATCGCTGACGTCTTGCTGGGCGAACGCCACCACCGAAATGAAAAATATCAACAGACTTAAAAAAATCTGTTTAACCTGCAAATTTTTCATCTAAATCTCCTCCGGTTTTTTGAATTATTTGATTATTTGGATCATTATTTTCGAATTTTAAACTGGTCATCGTCTTGGCAATATTGGCCGTATAGACATTTATCTGCTTAAGCAAGTCCATAAGCTCCATATGGATTTCATGTGTAACAACAGACTTTGTATGGTCTCGTCCCACACGCTGCAAATGACGTAAGCGGTACTCAGATTCTAAATCAAAATACTCTTCTTCCTTTTTCATTACCTTCTTCGTTTTTTTGTATCCCGTTTATCAAATGCATTGCGAAGTCGATCG
>QQUM01000624.1 GCA_008501545.1 Calditrichota bacterium | reverse complement strand
GATGGCCAAAAAATGAGCAAGAGTTATGAGAATACCATCGAGATGTTCCTCGACAAAAAACCGCTGAAAAAGAAAGTGATGGGAATTGTCACCGATTCCAAAGCCCTGGAAGAGCCCAAAGACCCTGATAAGTCCACGATCGTTGATTTGTACAAACTGTTTGCAACAAAGGATGAATTGCAGGCGATGCGTGATAACTTTCTCGCCGGTGGATACGGATACGGTCATGCTAAAAAAGAATTGCTCGAAAAAATCTGGACACACTTTGAAGAGGCTCGCAACCGTCGCAAAGAGCTGTCAGATAATCTGGATTATGTCCGCGACGTCTTGCGCAATGGAGCAGAAAAAGCCCATGTCCGGGCAGATGTTGTGATGAAACGTGTCCGCGACGCTGTTGGAATCGAAAAGTTTTTCGTATAAAATTATGCCCTATCATGTAAAATTAGAAAACTTCGATGGCCCACTGGATCTGCTGCTATTCCTGATCAAAAAGAATGAAGTGGATCTGTTTAATATTCCCATTGCTGAAATTACAAAGCAGTATCTCGAATACGTTGATCTCATCAATATTCTCGATCTGGAAAATGCAGGCGACTACATTCTTCTGGCAGCAACATTGATCCGCATAAAAGCAAAAATGCTCCTGCCGAAAAGCCCTATTGAAGAAGATGAAGAAGTTGAAGAAGATCCCCGTGATGAACTCGTGCGGCAACTCCTGGAATACCAGCGCTTCAAGGAAATCACAGGTGATATGGGTGAGTTGGAAGAAGAACGGCGTCTGCATTATCCCCGACGCTATTTTGATTTTACAATCGGGGAAGACGAATACGTGTGGGAAACCAAAGGCGATTACACATTATTCGAGCTGATGAGTGTGTTTAAGGACGTATTAAAACGCAAACCACGTGTTACCCATCACCATGTCGAACAGTATCCTGTCACTGCGCAGGAGCAAATGACTTTTCTCCTGGCAGAGTTGGACAAACATCATGGCGAACTGCTTTTTTATCGCATGGCTGAAATGCTCACCAGCCGTATCACCGTCATCGTGACGTTCATCGCTCTGCTTGAGTTGATTCGTGATGGAAAAATTGAAGTAACCCAGTCATCGACATTTGGTGAGATATGGATTAAAAGGCGAAAATGAAGAGCGAAGAAATAAAACATATCGTCGAAGCGCTTATCTTTGCTGCGGACAATCCCATCAGCGAGAAAAATCTCCGGCAGTTGCTGGAAGATGAGTTGAACGGTTCGTCGGTTACGGACATTGTGACAGCGCTGAATCAGGAATACATGAATTCCGGGCGTGCATTTTACATCGATACCGTCGCTGGCGGTTACCAGATCATCACCCGGCCGGAGTATGCAGTTTATATCAAAAAGATGTACATGGGGCGGGTGCGCAACAAATTATCCCAGGCTGCACTCGAGGTGCTTGCGATCGTCGCCTTTAAACAGCCCATCAGCAAAGCCGATGTTTCAGCGGTCCGTGGCGTAAACTCCGATGGTGTCATTAAAAACCTGCTTGAACGCCGGCTGATAACGATTTCAGGCAGGGGAGAGGGCATCGGGCGCCCGTTGCTCTATTCGACAACACCTGAATTTTTAGAATATTTTGGAATCAACGACATCAGCGAATTACCCAAACCGCGCGAAATTGAAGAGCTTTTCAAAGAAGGCAAATACTCCGAGCAAATCGTTGATGCACTCGCCAATCTGGAAGAAGCTGAAAATCCGGAAAACACTGAAGAAGGAAGCGAACAAAACGGAGATGACCAATCAACAGAAAATCAGGCTGAATAAGTTTTTAGCCCAGGCCAATTCAGGATCCCGGCGATCTGTAGAAAAACTGATTGAATCGGGATTAGTGAAAGTCAACAACGACGTCGTCACCCACCCCGGCCATCCCATCGATCCCCAAAAGGATTCTGTCGTATACGATGGCAACGAAATTCGGCAGGATATCGAACCCACCTACATCATGCTTAACAAACCTGTTGGTTATATTTGCTCTCGCAGTGATGAGAAAAAAAGAGAGACTGTGTTCAGTCTCGTGCGCCATCCCCAGCGTTTGTTTACAATCGGACGTTTGGACAGGGATTCCGAAGGATTGCTGCTGTTTACAAATGATGGCGAATTTGCAAACCGTCTCATCCATCCGCGCTATAAGGTTGAAAAAAAGTATAGTGTTGTTTTGCAAAAACCAGCGCCAGTCGATTGTGTGGAAAAATTCCGGCGTGGCGTGATTATCGATAAAAGGTTTCGTGTAAGCGGAAATCTCTATTTTCCCAACGCCCGCAATCGGAAAGTGTGTGTGGTGACGATTCGGGAAGGGAGAAACAGGCAAATACGCAAGATGTTCGCGGCGGTTGGTGCACGCGTAAAATTCTTGCAACGTTTTCAAATCGATGCACTAAAACTTGGCTCGCTTGCCCCCGGGGCATGGCGTTATCTAACAAAAAAAGAGCTGAATGCTCTGAAAAAAGCTGTGGAGTTGGATCATGGAACTAAGCAATAAAAGAGTGCTTGTGCTTGGCGGCGCAGGACTCGTCGGCATGGCGATATGCCGCAAGCTACTCAAAGAATCGCCGGATGAATTAATCGTTGCCAGCCTGCAGGAAGACGAAGCAAATGAAGCCTACACGGCTTTAAAAAATGAATCACAGGGGAAAACGATTGTTACACCGGAATGGGGCAATATCTTCGTGCGCGATTCCCTGCAAAACCTGAGTCGAAATGAAATTCTGGGCAATCCGGAAAACCGGCAGATACTGATCGATGATGTGCTGGGTGAACTCAGCGAAAGCGTTCTGAAATCGAGTTACCTTTACCAATTAATGATTCGCTATCGTCCGCACATCGTTATTGACTGTATCAACTCCGCCACCGCTTTGGCCTACCAGGATGTTTTTACAAGTTACCGGGCAGTTGCCAAACAATTGGAGCGGACGAAGTCGGATACGAGCAATCTCGGCAGATTGTCCGATGAAGTGGAGAAGCTGATGTGCACACTGTACATTCCACAACTCATTCGCCACGTGCAGATTTTGTACGAAGGCATGCGCCGGGTAAAATCGGGCTATTATTTTAAAATTGGTACCAGTGGCACCGGCGGTATGGGCTTGAATATTCCCTACACGCACTCCGAAGAAAAACCGAGTCGTGTGCTGCTGAGCAAATCATCCATTGCCGGGGCACACAGCCTGTTGCTGTTTCTCATGGCGCGCACACCCGATGCACCGATCACCAAAGAAATTAAACCGACGGCTGCCATCGCCTGGAAACGCATCGTTCATGGCGAGATTTTAAAAGGCCGCAAACCGGTACAGCTCTATGACTGTCCCACGGACAAAGCCATGAAGCTGAGCAAGCAGTTTAAGCTCGAAGACGGCTCCTGCGCGCAAAAGATGGGCAAAGAAACGCTGCAATCGGTTTATATCGATACCGGAGAGAACGGCATTTTTTCCAACGCGGAGTTCGAAGCCATTACCTCGTCCGGACAAATGGAATTTATTACACCGGAAGAAATTGCCCGCAGCGTGATTTTTGAAATGAAAGGCGGCAACACCGGCCACGACATCATTAATGCGCTGGACAACGCCACCATGGGACCGACCTACCGCGCCGGTCTGCTGCGCGAGCGTGCTTTAAAACGTATGCAGGATTTGATGGATGAGTACGAATGCGACAGCATTGCTTTTGAATTGTTGGGTCCACCGCGTTTGAGCAAGCTGTTGTTTGAGGGCCATCTTTTGAAACTGGCCTTTACAACCATGGCAGATGTGCGCAATGCTTCCGCAAAGGAAATGAGCGCCGCACTGGAAAATGTGATCAAAGAGAATAAGAAGTTGCGCTCGGAAATCATATCCATCGGGATACCTATCCTTCTGTCCGATGGCGAAAGTATTCTGCGTGGCCCGACAGTGAAAATTCCACCCTACCGCGGCGAAGGCGAGCTGGCTGTTGACGACGACAAAATAAAAAAATGGTCTTACGACGGCTGGGTCGATTTGCGCGAAGACAACATGTTGTTATGGAAAAAACGCATCGACGGTATTTTCGACGAAATAAACAAACTCGCCGAAGAAAATACCAGCTCGCAGTACGACCGCGATGCGTCCTACTGGCTTGAAGACAACAGCATCAACACCGGCAAAGTCGCCGGCTGGATTCTGGCGAATGAGGAGCAGGGCGCGAGGATGAAGGAGTGATGAGGGTAGGGGAAGAGCTAACGGGCGCGCGGTTGATGTGCTAGGTGTCACGTCGAACCGCGTTGATGGGCAGCGCTCCGCTCATGTTCGAGCACATCAACCGCGCGCCCGATGGGACAGAGCGGAGCGTCTGTCCCATCGTTCTTGCTCTGCTGCGAGCGGAGTTTACCTCAAACTTTACAGAAAGCACAGCCCGTCGGCCTTCTATAAATTCCGCAAAAGGCAACTGAGCACAGCGAGTCAGCCAGCAGCAAGTGGTTATGAATGCCCTGTACGAACAAGAGAACACTACAACGGCTGCAATCTGTTTTTGATTTTATTTTATGTCTTTTAAAAACTTCATGCCAAGCACAAATGATAGTTCTTCTTTGACCAACTCAATAGCCCACTACCACCCGCAATGGTAGTGATAGTTGACTCAACCTAACGCACCAACAGTAATTTAATCGTATTTATCACATCATTTGTTTTAATCTTTGCAAAATACAAACCAGCGGAAACATCCTTACCAATGCCGTTTTTGCCGTTCCATCGAACCGAATGCACGCCCTCTGCCATTTCATCATCAAGCAATGTGCGTATAAGCCTTCCACGAATATCAAATATTTGCAATGTGACTGCTTTACTTTCTGGAAGATGGAATTGGATGGTTGTTGCAGGATTAAACGGATTGGGGTAATTTATGAAATGGAAAGATGAGGGTGTTTCTGCTGTTGTTTTTCCCAGACCTTTCGGAAAATCTAATTTCGTTTTCAATGCGACTTCCAGGTCAAATTCCAGGTACTCATCTTTGTGCTTTTCCTGCAAAAGTTGGGCGATGCGTTCGGCGGATTGTTCATCACCGGCAGTGATGTAATAGCTTACCAATGATAAAAGTTCGGCTCGTTGTGCTCGTGTTTCTTCCGGGGCTTGCAAAGCAATTTTTTCAGCATCTGCTGTCTTACCTTGCATTGCATATAAATACGCCAGCCAGACGCGAGACATATGACGTACCTCAGGATTTGTTGAATTTGACAGGTCTTGCAACAGTGTAACCTCTCCGGGGAGTCTGTCTAATTTGAGAGCTGATTTAGCCATCTTAAAAACAGCGCCTGCTGCATTTTCGGCTTCGGTATTCTGTAGCAGGGCGGTTTTTAATTCTGTCAGAGCTTCTTCATATTTTCCATCTTCAAACAAATCCACACCGGCAGCGAAAGGATTCATCGCTACTTTCCATGTTGGCCCGGCGCCGTTTGATGAAGATTCATATGGCAAGAAATCGATACTACCGTAGAACCAGCTTGGTTGTGGCGTGCCGCCCCAATAATTCACTTCTGCGTCAATTGTAGCTCCTGTGTAATTGTAAATGTATTTATCAGAGCCTCGATTAATAAAATCATTTTTACCGTCGTGGGGGCCATTGTCGCCAAACTCGGGGTAACCTCCTGCGGCATAAGCGCCATGGGAAGAAATTTGGGAGAGATCAAAAAGGTTGCCATTGGTTCCTTCTCTGGAGTCGAAATCAGGTCCTGAACTGGCGCCGGTGACATAAACGCCATAGTATGAGCCGCTGGAAGTGCGAAATTCATTATCGCTAAAATCACCGTCTGCTGAGGAGATGTACACTGCGGGAGAACTGTCACTATAGAATTTGTTGTTGTAAATATTTGGTGTGCAATCCGATGTTAATTTTAAAGGGTAACTATCACAATTCTGAACAAGGCATTTTTCAATTGTCGGTGATGCATTGGTTCCTGTGATCGTAATGCCAACAACAGCTTTATCAATGGTGCATTCATAAAGCTCTGAAGAGGAGCAGGAACTGCCGTCAAAAACGAGCCCGCCCCATTCGCCATAGCTTGATGTGGATTCAAACTCTACGTCATCCGCATTGAGGGTGCCTTTTACAATGAGCTTTTTATCAGGTTTAAACTCGACTGTCGTCCCGGAAGCGATGGTCAGCTCAACGCCGCTATTAATAGTGATGTCTTCATGAAAAGTAACTGTCGCGCCATTGCCGCCAATAATTCCGCCATGGTTTTCGATAGTGTATTTTTAAGCTTCATAAGCGTTGAGGCGCGGCAGATAAACATTGTAATTGCTATCATAAACTTGATCAGCGGATGTTTCGATAATCGTTCTTACATGTGAGGGAGAAAGCGTAGAATTGATCGCCAGAATTAACGCAGCAACACCTGAAACGTGAGGTGTTGCCATCGAGGTTCCAGCCATGTAGTCATAATCGGGACCAATACTGTCGATGGAAGAAAAATATACTGTATCATTCGGTGTAGTTGAATAAATATCATCATAATCCCATAATCCACCTTTTTCACCGGGTGCAAAAATATTAGTACTTGCATTAACTTTAGCAAAAGTTGAATACTGATCTTCATGATCAGTGGCTGATACCGCAATAAGATTGCTCATTTCACTCGAATAAGTAGCGGGATAATCATCCATGTCGGTATCTTGATCATCTATTAAGTTGCCCATGGAAGCTATAATCAATACATCGTTATCACCAGCGTACGAAACAGCTGCCTCAACAGTGGTATCTGGAAGATCAAACGCACCACTAAAATTAATAACTTTTGCTCCATAATCTACAGCATATTCCACAGCATGATAAAATCCAGCAGCAGTTCCCTCCCCATATTCATCGAATACCTGTACAATTAAGAATTTGCCATTTTTGACAACTCCTGCTATTCCTTCATTGTTATTGGTTTCTGCACCAACAATACCGAGTACATGGGTACCATGGCCGTTTTCATCTTTTACAGTATCGTCAGTCTCTCCGCTATAATCTTCACCAAGGAGAAAGCGGTCAGTATCATCCAGATCACCGTGGGATAAACTTCCATTTTCAATAGGTATACCGGTATCCAAAACAGCAACCGTATCAGTTGCTAAACCTTCTACAATATCCCATGCTTTTAACATGTCGATATCAGCATCGTATGTACCATCAGGCGGATTTTGTCCGTAATTGTATAGAGCCCATTGTTTTCCACTGAGAAAATGTGTGTCATTAGGAATGGAAGAAATTCTGCATATGGTGTTAGGCTCAATGGCTGAAATAAGAGAGCTATTCTCTAATTGAGTAGCAATAGACAGGACATCTGTCGAATCCGGAAAGATGACAACTGTAAATCCTTTTTTATCAATTTCCATGCTTAGTTGACCCTGGTATTTATCAAGCAATGTAAGTGCATCTTGTGATTCTATATCACCTTTAAAAAAAACACATAATTCATCTGCTAAATATTCGACCGATTGATTTTTCCATAGGCCCCGCTTTATCATCTTACCTTTAATAAGTCCTTGAGAAAATAGATTCTGGGCGGAAAACACAAAGAAGATGCCTGCTATAACAAACTGTTTGGAAATTAAATTGAATGAATTTTTCATAATAAACCTTCCTGTTATTTAAGTTGAAAATATTCATTTGATACTATTTTACGAATTGAATTTTTTTCGTATGCGAAGAATCCTTGGTTCTTAGCTTGAGAAAATAAACTCCAGAGCAAGATTGATTTGCAGAAAAAAATATCTTATGAACACCTGGCTCCTTTCGCATGTTGACTAGCTCCTGAATTCTTTTCCCTGTAATATCATATAAATCCAAAAGAACATGTGTCGAACTATAAATTTCATATTCTATAGTCGTTGTCTTACTAAATGGGTTGGGATAGTTTTGTTTCAATCTAAGAAAATGAGAGCCTTGACCTGTATCTTTCTGGACATTTACTGCAGTATCATAATAATAGACGCCGTTTTTTGTGCCCACAAACAATTTATTATAATATTTTGAATAGAATATTGAAGTTGCAACTGTACCCTGAAACGTATCACCTAGTTGTTCCCAGTAGATTTTATTCACATCACTTTTATAAATTTCGAATTGCGTAGAAAAAAAATCTCTCCCGATACAATAGAACGTAGAATCGGATACATAAATATGAGTAATAATTATATCTTGAGGCAGCCCGTCATTTTTTCGTTCCCAAGATATCCCCTGATCCATAGAAATATGAATTCCTGAAATTCCCTTTGCGATAAGGTGGTAAATAACATTATCGATGGACGTAATTTTTAGATCATAATTGTGCCCAGTGTCTGTGCCTGCAATCAGCCAGTGATCCCATGTTTCACCGAAATCCATACTTTTATAGATGTCTGCTGGATTCCACGCACCAGCATATACGGTATTTGGTGCAAAGTAGTCTACTGCGATCGGCACCGCTTCACCTGAAGGCATTTTCAGCTCAATCCAATTTTCTCCACTATTTACGCTTTTGTACACAACTGTGGTGGGGGTAACAAGGCCAAATCTTTGAATTAAAAGTAATTGTTCTGGTTGCATCGGATAAATTAAACATCGCCTGGATATAGTCGATTCATGATCACCAGCCACTGTCCCGGAATCTGTATAGAACCACGTATTTCCTTTATCAATAGATTTAAGAAAGCGCTTCGCACAAACATAGAGGATATTTGCATTTTTTGGATGGATATCAAAATCTCTGACATTTTCAGCCAACAAAGATTCCCATGTAACACCGCCATTCGTACTCTTGTAAAGCCCTCCTTCTTTTTCTACTACAGTGGAACCAGCATAGAGTATATTTCCATCATTAGGGTCGGCTACAATAATCTCAATTGCTCTTCCATCCAGCCCGACAAAGCGCCACTGCTGGGCTAGTAAAGATGGACAAAAAAGAAATATAATGATTAGAATTTGGAGTACATTTTTCATACGGTTGCCTCCTGTAATTAGAAATTTACCCTATTGTAAAATCATTTTCCTTGTTTGTATAAAACGACCAGCATGTAATTTACAAAAATAAATCCCGCTTGGAAAGCCTGTCATATTAAAACCAACTTCATAACTCCCTGCTTGCTGTTCCTGGTTTACTAAAGTTGCAATTTCTCTCCCCCGCACATCGTATATTCTAAGCTTGACATTTCCTAATATTGGAATTGAGTATCGAATTGTTGTATTTTGGTTAAAGGGATTGGGATAATTTTGCTCAAGAAAAACTCGGGAGAAATTCTCTATTTCATCTTCTTTTATACCTACACTCGTTTTTGTATATGAATAAATACCGGCTAAATCTGTTCCGACAAGAACCTTGTCATGGCTTTTTAAATATGCAATAGACAAAGCTCCTATATCTTTGAAATAATCATGCTCTCCTATTGGAATCCACTTTATTGTATCAATTGAACTTGTATATACGCCTGAATTTTTATAGATCCCGCGTTCTGTCACCACGAGAAACGCTACATAAAATTTATCTCCTGCCCTAAATATGTCTTTTACTCGGACTAAGGAATCTGCTAACCCTGTATTTTTTTGTTCCCATGAATCACCTCCATCACTTGTACGAAAAAAACCATGACGAAATGTGCCTATTAGCATTCGTTCCGGATAGTCAGGATTGATATTAATATCAGTGATAATAATATTAGCTATCTTCGGACCATTTGTTTTATACCAATTGTTTCCGCGATCGCTACTTTTCCAAAGATCCCGCAAAGGTGCATAGATATTATTTCTATTTACCGGATTGATTGCGATTTTTTCTGTCTGAACCCACAATGAATCCCAACTTGCACCACCATTATAACTCCGATAGAAACCTGTGGGCCACCATGTATTGTAGATCCCGACATAAATTGTGTCTGTCTGAACAGGGTCAATCGAGATATAGCCTCTTGAGCTGCTATAAATTCTCTTACCCGGACTGACATTAGACCAACTTCCCCCACTATCACCTGATTTTAATATTTTCCCTTCTGAAGAAACATAAAGAATCTCAGAATTAAGTGGATCAACAGCGACAAAAGAACATCTCTCGTTTAATAGTGTCTCCCATGTACTGCCACCATCAATACTCCGGTCAAGACCTTTAGAGATGGCATAAATT
>QQUM01000541.1 GCA_008501545.1 Calditrichota bacterium | reverse complement strand
TTTGGAAGTTGAGAAATTGAAAGTAAAACCACGATTTTCGATTTCAAGAGGCGGATCTTGAATCCAGCTCTGGGCATACAAATCACTCTTACCCACGATGCCGTATGGCGCCATATCGATGCCAACCGGGCCAAACCAGATGACCTTGGTGGTGTCGCGCATCAACGTTCCAACGTCTCTACTCAAATCATAACGCAATGAATCAGGTATATAGTCTTCATATCGGCCTTCTAATGGATTGTCGGTATTGCCGTAGTTATAAAGATAACGACCCGGGGCGTCATTATCGGTTGAGATATAGCTGACACGAATATTATAGAAGGTGTTGGGGCTCAAAACATGGTCAACCGAAAGTCCCATCATTTTTGAGGTTCTGTCGAACGCAATATTGCTTTCAGGTGAATACAGGTCCAAATTCGTCTGAAAACTTGGATTGCCAGCGCCCCACCAGGTTGAAACAGTGCCCGTGCGGTTGAACTGGGCATAGGCGCCTCCCACCGGATCCGTCTGGCCGTACATGTAAGGATCGCCTGCCCACGTTTGGTCATCACTGATGGATTTAACTTTTTTGTACAATCCGTCAAGACCAACTTCCAGGTTTTCTGTCATCTTATAGGTGAGTTTAAGCTGCGACTGGTGCTCACGATAGGCCTCGCGGTCATACGGGTGCGCCGGTATAACCCACATTTGTTTGTCGTTGCGGTGTGAAGCCAGGAAGCTCATGTTCTTCACAAAAGGAACCGGACCACCGACTGTGGCGTCCAACATCAGGTTTGGCTTGTTGGAGTATTCCACCGCGCGCGGTGAGCCGTCATAATTCGTCACACCGTATTTTTCCAGCAGCTCATCTGCGCCTGCAGCACGAGTAAGCCACAAGAACATATCGCGCGCTTGTTCCGGTGTTTGCCCTTTACCTTCGTTTTCCACATATTGATTCCAGCCGATAAAAGGCTTGTATTCGCTTTGTAAGTGCTCAGGTAAACTTTGTGTACCCAGGTAAGCGAGATCATTGGTTTCGTCTAAATAGGAACGTAGAAAATAGGTATCGTGGGAGAATAAAGAAGGACCGCGGTGCTCCATTTGTGCAGGCTTGTAGCGAAATTCTGCCGAAGCGTGGTATTTTTCAAAAGAGCTTTTCTTGGTTACCATATTTACAACGCCGGAACGCACGTTCCCGTATTCAGCATTGAAACCACCTTTGATGATATTTACCTGCTCGACAGAAGTCAGGTTTGGCATCGTTAATGCCCGGTTGCCCAGATTATCCACCATCAACAAGCCGTCCATTAAAAATTCTGTCTCATCAGCACGACCGCCTCGAATGTTCCAGCCGTCAACACCGGCGAGCAAGTTTGCATAGCCGCCAACATTGGAAACCATGGGCATGGCCTGCATGTCTTCAATGCTCGATGTGACCACACTGCTGGACATATCTTTTTTAATAATTTCACGTTCAGCAACCAGAACGATTTCTTCTCCGGCTATGGCTTCCATACCCAGCTCGAAATCCAAAGGTGTTGTGTGACCGATGGTGACAAACACTTCGGTTTTTATCACAGCGCCATAGCCCATCATGGAAGCTTTTACCGAGTACTTTCCAGGTGGAACATTAATGATAAAAAAGTGCCCGGATGCATCTGTGGCGGCACCCATTGTTGTTCCCGTAATGATCACATTGGCACCAGGTAACGCATCACCGGATTCATTGTCGACAATTTTTCCGGCAATTTTACCTGTTGTCGCTGCAGTTAAAAAACTTATGCAGCCCAACATCATGATCAACACAAGAAGCGTGGTTAGTGCACCACTTTTTCGTCTTTCATACCTCATTTGTAACTCCTCATTTTAAGTGATCATCTCACTTCGCTTAATAAAACCCCAATTCATCCATGCGTGGTAACTCGTATGGATTTTCAACAAGTTTGGTGTAATTTTAGCCCGATGATGGCAAACTCGAGCATCCTGAGTAGTTGAGCGTTTTTTGCCCAACGTATCGAAGGGTGGGGTGGATTCGAGGCTCGCACTCCATCGACTATCGCTCAGAACACCGCTTCGATACATCCCGCCTGAAATGCCCCGCTAATAAAACAGCGGGATCAAAGACAGGCGGGACACACAGGATGCTAATCGCCAAATGTCAAGGCTAATTAACCACTATATTATTTAAACAAAGTCATCTTTTTGGTGAGTAGCGTTTTCCCTGCTTCAAAACGATAGAGATAAACACCACTGCTCAGATGGGAAGCATCAAAAGTGACTTTGTGGAATCCTGCGTCCATGGGACCGTTGATTAGCGTCGCAACCTCACGACCAAGTACATTGAAAACAACCAGCCGGACATGCTCATTTTTCGGCAATGCGAATTCAATTTGTGTTGATGGATTGAATGGATTCGGATAGTTGTTGGACAAGCTGAATTCTGTTGGTATTCCAGAAAGCACGTCTTCTTCAACACCAGTTACTGGTCCTAATGTAATGTCTTCAAAAACAGCAGTAACAG
>QQUM01000389.1 GCA_008501545.1 Calditrichota bacterium | reverse complement strand
AACATAGCCTGCACGTTCACCCGCATTTGGAGTCAGCAGAGTATGTTTCAGGCGGCCAATAATGTTGGTCGGATCATGAAGATCGAGAAGCATGGCCCCGATAGAGTATTGTCGCATAGGACCAACGCCATGTGTAAGTACCAACCAGCCTTCGCTGGTTTCAAGTGGCGAGCCGCAGTTTCCGATCTGAATGAATTCCCAGGGCATCTCAGGCTCCTGGATGATATGCGATTCCTGCCAGAAATGGAGATGGTCAGAAAACATGATATGGTTGTTTTCGCCATCCTGGCGTGAAAGCATGGCATACTGACCATTGATTTTGCGTGGGAAAAGAGCCATCCCTTTGTTTTGTACTGCTTTCCCGTTAAGAGTAATTATGTTAAATGTAATAAAATCTTCTGTTTCGATCAGCTGTGGCAGGATTGTGATGCCGTTGTAAGCGGTGTAGGTCGCATAGTAGGTAACTTCTCCATTTTCATCAAAAAACTGTACAAACCGTGCATCTTCGATACCACTGGTTTCATTTTCCGAGATTGGAAATATTACCCGCTCAGAAATTCCGTGATCTGGGCGGAAATTAATTTCATAATTGCTTGTTGCCAGCCAGCGCATGAGTTCTATTGCATCGGTATCAACTTCCATATTTGGATCTGATAAAAGGCGGCCAATTCTTGCCTTGAGTTCGTTATAAGTAAAATCATCCGGCAATTGTTCAAGCACTTGAGTTGTGGTGTCATTGCAGGCATTCATTTCAATCAACTTGAGCTGGAACAGGTGCCGATCATAAGCGGGATCAACCCGGAGATCAGGAGTTTCTACAAATTCGCTGGCAGAGTTGAAGATTATAGAATTTTGTTTATCAATAATACCGCTGCGAAAGACAATGGATGAAATATGGCCTTCACCGGTCGCGCGCAGGCTCATAATGAATCGAATACTGCCATCGGGAACATTCGATTGATCCGGGTCCGGTACAATTGAAGGATTAAAAAGCGCCGCGGATTCAATTGCATATTCCATTGTAAAATAAGCGCCAATGAGCAGTTTTATTGTTTCGCTTCTTTGTATACCCATTGGAATATGCTCAGCCACCTCATCAAAGTGGCGCTCCAGCACGCGCTTGATATTTTTGTGCCGATCTGAAAATTCGAAAAATACCTTTTCCAACATTTCTTTGGCTTCGTTATCAGTGAGATGCAAAACCCGATTTATGATTTTAGGAATACGGCTATTATCTGCGGGTATATGAAAGCGAGTTATAACACGTGATGTGTCTCTAAGTACTTTTGTCTTTAGTCTTTTTACTTTCAGATTCATATTTGTATTCATTTCCTATCATTTTATTATATCTGATATTTTAAGTCAAATATATTTTGGATTTTTATTAGTTATAACGGCAGTCTCGAATCGGACAAACAAAGCTGCACCAGGTCGTCGATTACCGCAGTACCGACGCACATCACGGTATCGGCGCCACCCCAATATATCTTCACCGTACCGTCGCCTTCAGGAACAACGCCGCAGCTAAACACAACATTAGGGACATAACCGGTCACTTCCCAGGGATCCTCGGGTTGGAGTATCCAGGAATCGGAAACGCCAATAATTTTTGCTGGATCGGCAAGATCATGCAATGCAACGCCCAGGCGATATATCGCTCCAGCCATGGTCTCAAAAACCCCATGGTAAATATGCAACCAGCCTCTGGCTGTTTTAAAGGGGGGCGCTCCCGGCCCTATTTTCATTTCATCCCAGTGATAGGAAACGGGTTTCATAACTACACGTGAATCACCCCAGTGTATCAGATCAGGAGAATAGGATATCCAGATGGACCACGGGGATATTTCGGAATGCGGTCGATCCAGTCGTACATACCTGCCACCAAATTTTTCTGGAAAAATTACAACATTGCGCAAGTCGGCCTGGGTGATCAGTGAAATGCGCTCAACCTTCTCGAAATCTTTTGTCCGAGCGAGGGCAATGCGAACGCCATGACGGGAATAGGCACTGTAGGTTAACAAATACTCACCGTTTACAGGAGAAATTCTCAGGTCTTCCACTCCATGTTCTTCATATTCTGCAAACAGTGAGTCTGAATCTGGTGTCAGGAAGGGAGTTGGGGATACAGTAAAAGAATAACCGTCCTTGCTTTCCGCTTTACCGATAATGGAACGTCCATTGAGCTTATGCGATCTGAAAAGCATAATATAACGGCCGTCATGTTTGACGATGCCAGCGTTATGAACAGTAGCAACAGGATAGGGAACATCATCTTTGGTGATTATGGGATTTTTTTTATATCGTGTACCAATGTGCTTTTGAATTGACATTTTCAGTCATCCTCATATTTTTTCTTTTCAAGAATACTTTTATACACCTGTATATATTTTTTTGCCATGCATTCAACAGTGAAATTTTGCTCAACATCGCTGCGGCACGCGGCTCGGTCAATAAACTTGATTTGCAATACCCGCCTTATGGCTTCCTCAACCGTATTAACA
>QQUM01000044.1 GCA_008501545.1 Calditrichota bacterium | reverse complement strand
TCTGGGCTTTTATTTGTCTGAATATCCGGTGTGCCAGGGCTGTAATTGAGTGGATGTGATTTTGTACTCACCTGTATAAAATGATACATGACAATACTTAAACAAAGGCTGAACAAGACTAGAATTGTTTTTGATTTATTCATTTTATCAAGCTTTTTTAATTCCCCGAGGTGCGATGACACACAACAATTCTTTGATTTCTGTGTGCCATCGTATGATTTTTATTTCATTAAAATGAGTTTCTTTTGCAATATCTGACCATCTGTCTCTAAACGATAAACATACAAGCCGCTTGCAACACGGTTCCCGTTCATGTCGTTCGCATTCCAGATTGCCGTGTGGGCACCTGCAGACAATGATGCATTGATCAATTGATAAACTAATTGTCCGGATGTATTAAAAATTGTTAATTTTACATGTTTTGATTCAGGTAATGCAAATCGAATCGTCGTTACTGGATTGAAAGGATTAGGATAGTTTTGATCCAGTTTAAATTGCAAGGGCATGGCCATCTCATCGATCGAAGTGACGCTGCTGAAAGTAACTGTGATGGGTCCATGAAAGGTTTGCATACCATCAAGGTTTATATCTGCTAATTTGTAATAGTAAGTCATCCCTGGCTGCACGTTCACATCCGTCCAATGGTAAGACCGTCCATCGGTGGAATTTACTTCACCTGGTATAAGTTCTTCTGTCACCTTTACGAAGTCTTTATCCGGCGATTGTGAACGATAGATATGAAAGCCTAAATTTTCAGATTCACTTGCCGTAGACCAGGATAATAAAACGCCATTCTCCATTGACTGCCCACCAAATGATGTCAGTTCAACAGGAATAAGATAATCGGGACTGCCTTCCACCCAAACAGCATAACTCCTGGGTGGGAGTTCAATGTGCATTTTACCGGAACCGTCTATGATACTGTAAGGAACGGCAGAATGCCCAACCAGCGCCGTCAATGTATCCGTCGGCGACAAACCCAACGTCGATATGTTAACTCCCTGATCCATATTTAAAGATTCACCGGCAAAATTGATAGCAACAACCACATCCCGGCCACTGGTACCACCGTTTAGTTGATAGACGAGGGTTGTCGTATTGTAACCACCGAAGAAGTTCTGAGTATAAGTTGTGCCGATACGGCTTAAATGATCAATTGCCGTAGCCCCGAAAATGTAATCTTTGTGGATTCCAATCAGTGAATCGATTGCACTTTTAAGACCCGATTCGAAATAGTCAGGATAAAATATGCTGGGTAAACCAACCTGGTTGTTCGTTAAAATATACGCATAGGCTAACATGGGATCGTTTTGTACTTCTTGCCCGGGATCGCGGAAATCGTGATTGTTGATGAATGTGACAACATTGAACCCAGAGCTCCCCGCTGCATCAACCATACCGCTGTTAAAGACATTTCTCGCATCGTATCCAAATGAATCGCAAGCGTCCTTCAAAGCCTGACGTAACGAAAAATCGAAAAGTCGAGGATGGATTGCTGTTTTGGTATCCGTATCCATGTAACTGTAAACATTGTCAATCCAGTTTTTAAGAATGCCGGCATTGCTATCAAAAAATTCACCAACAGCAATTTCTGGAACGATGCCATTGTCATAGAAATAATCAAACAGGTCACCGGTAAATTCATATGAAAAATGTTTGACTGCATCCATCCTGTAGCCACGAATTCCAACATCATCCCACAACCATTTTGACCAAGCAAAAAGTGTATCCTGAGTAGAAACTACTGCCTGATCGTAATCATAGAAAAAATACATAGCATCCCAATCACCTGCGAGTTGTGTCGGATTGCCATTGGGTTTAAAATTTAAGTAATTCATGCCTCCACGACCACTGGGCAGGCTGGTGAAATCAGTCCATGTTTGATATTTAATATCTCCGGCAACATCCCAACCACCTGAATACCAGGTTCCATAAATGCGATGGTCAGAATAATCGTCAAGGCCACCAACATTCGTATTGTTGAGGTATATCCAGATCGTATCACCCGTTGCGTTAAAATCTCCGGAGGTAATCGTTAGTGCAAATTCATCGGTGCCACAGCTACCGCCCGTCTCTACGGTGGCGAGCATATTCCTGCCAAGTTCTATAGTATTGTTACCTTCTACACAATCTCCACCGCCATTGGGTTCGCTTTCATTTAAATCTGCAAGACTTTTCCAACCTACCGTGTTGGTTTCCATGTATACTTTGTAGGTCTTACCATTGAAATTACCATGGTTGGATGCAGAACTGATTTTAAAATAATATGTTCCTGCACCACGCCCTGTTGCACCACCAATGGCCAAATAACAACGGTACCGATCAGATGGGAAGGGCTGGTCGCCGGCATCCGCTTTTGTCCAGTCATAGCTTGTTATCCAACCTTGTACAGATGGATTGTCTTCAGCCATACCGCCATCACGATGATTGTACACAACATCAGCGACTGCGGAAATGCCCAATCCATCGAAAAGACCTATCAAATTATTTATGTCTGCACGCGTTC
>QQUM01000705.1 GCA_008501545.1 Calditrichota bacterium | reverse complement strand
TATGAGCTGGCTTTTTGAAAACCTTCGCACGGTCTGGTTGGTTGGCTTCGTTGTGCTTTTCCAGCCTGAATTGCGGCGTATGCTCATTTATTTGGGCCAAACACGGCTGATCCGTATGCTTATCAAGGGAACCTCGGAACAGGTTGTCGATGAAGTGGTTGCCGGTGTTTCGCAGCTGGCTCGCCACAGCTATGGCGGCCTCATCGTACTCTTACGGAACACGGGCCTGAAAACCATCGTCGAAACAGGCACGAAGCTGCAAGCCGAAGTGTCCGCCCCTTTGATTGTTTCCATATTTAATCCCCGCTCCCCACTCCACGATGGCGCAGTCATCATCCAGGATAATCTTATCGATGCAGCAAAATGCATATTGCCATTGAGCCAGGATAAAAATTTTGATGCTTCACTGGGCATGCGTCATCGTGCAGGACTTGGCATTACTGAAGAGTCAGATGCCTTTGTCATCATCGTTTCAGAAGAGCGAGGGCAGATAAGCTATGCATTCGAAGGCAAACTCACACTGAATGTCACTGCGGATGAACTGCGTGAAAGTCTTAATGCCTTGATGCAAACACAGAAAACCATTAAAGAAGCATAACCGGCCTGCTGTTTTCTGGAATCGGCACCATTTTTTCTTCCATGTTTATCTATTGCTGCATGTAAAAATCTAATCCATTCGAACACCTCAAAATACAGATTGAAGAACTGAAAATATGCAAACAGCAAATCGCTGGTAAGAACAAAATATTTGCTTCCGAACATTGACAATCCTACCTTTTGTCATCGCATTAAAACGATAAGCGCAATTCAACACTTACAAAGGGATTATTGATGCAGAAATTTAAAGGATTCATCGTTACCGTTGCCGTGTATTTCATTCTTATTCAGTTTTTGAATGCTCAGCCTGCAAAAGATTTTGGAAAATATGCCAATCAGGTTCTCAATGACTGGGAAACACCGGGCGCGGCTGTCGCCGTTGTGCAAGGCGATAAAATTGTCTTCGCGCAGGGCTATGGTGTACGGACCTTAGGCAGACCGGATAAAGTTGATCGCAATACGCTTTTTGCCGTGGCTTCCAATACAAAGGCATTTACCGCTGCACTCCTGGGGCTGCTCGTCGATGAAGGCAAAATCAACTGGGATGATCCTGTTGGTGATTATCGCCCGGGCTTTGCCATGTACGATCCCTACGTTTCACGCAATCTCAGTTTCCGTGACCTGCTCATCCACCGCAGTGGCTTGTCCACATTTGGTGGTGATCACTTGTGGATCGGGCATACACTTTCACGAGATGAAATTATCTCCCGTTTGCGCTATCTCGAACCCACCAAATCCTTCCGCAGTCATTTTCAATACCAGAATTTGATGTACCTGGTCGCCGGTGAAATGATTCCAGTAATTACCGGGCAAAGCTGGGATGCAGCCATGCAGGAAAAATTTTTCGAGCCATTGGGAATGGAGAATACGAATCTGAGTATTCATGATCTTGTGAACAAAGAAAATGTTGCCAGTCCACACGAAAGCGTCGATTTTGGTCCTTTGCAGGTTATTCCCTATGATTTTCTCGACAACATCGCGCCGGCAGCCGCAATTAATTCAAGCGTATCTGACATGGCACAATGGATGATTGTTAATATGAACGATGGAAAATTTGCAGACAAAGAAATACTGCCTCCCAGTTTGATCAGGGAAATGCAGGGGGTACAATTCCCGTTAAGCGTATCCCGTTTAGCCCGTGAGGAGTTGCAAGCAAATTTTGCTGGTTATGGTTTGGGGTGGAGTGTTTCTGAATATAACGGCTATAAATCCGTCGGGCATGGTGGGGGTATGTCGGGCATGATTTCAAGGCAAATGATGATACCGGAGAAAAAACTCGGGGTAATTGTGCTGACAAATCGCGCGCCGACCATGGCGCATCAAATCCTGTGTTATACATTGCTGGATCAATTTTTGGATATAAAAGAGCGTGACTGGAATCAGATTTATTTGAAACTCAGGGAGCGCCGGGATATTCGAAAAAAACAAAGAGAAGAACGTCTGAAGAAGGAACGCCATCAAAATACGACACCGTCGCTGCCTTTGGAAGATTATGTTGGTACATACACCTCACTTTCCTCCGGTCCGGCACAAATAGTTCAAAAGGATGGCAAGCTCTTTTTCGATTACAATGCACGCCACCGTGGCCCGTTGGAGCACTGGCATCACGACACATTTCGCGTGCACTGGATCAATCCGATCAGTGATATGGAACCGGTCACATTCCTGCAGTTCAAATTGGATACAGCAGGCAAAGTAGACGAATTGACCGTCACATATTATGCCCCACTCACTTTTATTCGAGAGAAATAAACGGCCATTTTTCTCATCGTAACGTTTTGGTGGATTTCCTGCAGGCTTTTTGGAAGTCCACCACAAAATGCCACCGGAAAAAATATTTCAGCAATTCATCTGGCTGAGCAATAAATATTCTATATTCACAATTCAATTTTCTAAATCTGCCAATGTC
>QQUM01000260.1 GCA_008501545.1 Calditrichota bacterium | reverse complement strand
AATTTGCAATGCGAATGTATTCGGAAAAGTGTTTCTGTTCTCTTGCAATAACGCGTTGCACCTGGTAAAGCGCTGATTGGCCATTTCGTATTGACCCGATTCAAAGAGCATTTCTGCATAGTCGAGAGACAAAGAAACAAGATTGTGAAAATTACCAACCGATAGTGATTCAATTGGTAATGATCGAAAAAGCTCGAGTGCTTCTTTGAATTCTGATATCGCACGTGGAAAATTTGAAAACTGGGCGTTTATTGATGCAGATAAACCGGCGGCAAGTGCTTTGCCGACACGTGCGCGGTGATTCATGTTATCGAACCAAAGTACATTTGAAAAATAATCTTCAGCTTGTCGCGATACTGTCTGTGCTTTTTCGAAGTCATAACCGTTCAGGAAAATCTTTGCCTTTGATAAGGCAATATAACCGAGAACATTGTTAACATGTATGCTTTTGGGATACGCCCAGAGCTGATTCAAAACATAATTCTCTGCTTCTTCCAGCGTGTTTGTAGCGCCTGTTAATTGCATATATTTTAGCTGAAATGATGCATAACTTATAAGAATCTCCACGCTCGCAAGAACGCTTTCAGTGTTTTCTTCATTTTCTAACAGTGTTCTGGCAATTTCTACTGCTGCCTGAAAATGCTCATCGGCATCGTAATAATAACCATAACTTATTTCAATGTGGGCGGCATCTTTGAGAATGACAGCTCTTGTTTGCATTAATCTCTTGTCATGTTGATTCCCTTTTTTATGTCCGAATACTTCACAGCCATTGTTTAAGCATGCAAGCACTTTATCGTCATTCCCTTCATTGTGGTACTCTCGTGCCAGGTTTAACTGAAGTTGAGCATAAATTTGTAATGCAGGGATGCAACCTGGTGACATTTTCAGGATATTTTCAAGTTGTTCATTCGCCATCTCAAAACGAAGAATGCGTTCCTGGCTCTGATCATTTAGCGGATAACCAAACGCTTGTTTGATAGTGATTAAAACGCTGTTAATCTGTGCAGAAACAAAACCTGGATTCTTCTTTAGGATTTCGGAAAAGTAGATCATGGCTTCGGCATAACTGCTTGTACTATGGGAAAAGCCATGATTTTTTTGAAGCACTTCACCCCTGGAAAAAATGGCAACCCCTTTACTGTTCAAACCCTCAAGATCTTCCGGAAGTTTATTTGTGTAAGAATGCAGGGAATTTTGCGCTTTCTGGAGATAGAGCAAGGCTTCTTCGTTTTGTCCTGTGAGATGGAAATACATCGCGATATTTTGCAACGCCTGCCCGAGCCAGAACTCGCTATCAATTTGAATTCGGGATATGATATCCAATAAACCGTTTAGCAGTAAAATGTCTTTGGCCGCAAGCGCACTTTCAAATGCTTTTAACAGGCGTACAATCCCCTTTTCCTTGTTCACATGGCATCTGTGATAAATCGCATCACACAATGCGAACTTGTCACCTTTTTCAAATTTTTGACTGAAATAACGTTCGAGAATGCTGTGGGATTCAACAAGTACTTTTTTGCTGTAGGTCTGTATGTCTTCAATTGCTTCGTCATAAAATCTGTAATAGAGTTTTCCATGCACATTGTACTGCTGTGTAAAACTAAGCTCTGTTATTTTGTAGAATGTGGGTTGGGTCGCTTCAAAATTCAGATTATGCGCAAGATATTGATACATCGGCCAATCGAAATACCGTGCAGCACTTAAAGCAATGAGGCTGTAAGCGTATTCACGACCGTTTATTTGCAGCAATTTCCGAGTATAAAAACTGGATTTCTTAAAACGGCTTGAAACATGTGAAAAGTCTTCAATCGCAATCGTTTCTTCATTTATTAATTTAGCGGAAAGAATGTCCTTACAAACACCGAAACGATAGGGATTCAATACATTTTGATTTGAAAGATGTGAAAAAATGTGTTCATGTTCGGGAAAAAGTTTTTTCCAGTTAATAAAGAAGCTTTGTTTTTGTTCGTATCCTGTTTTTGTTAGTAAGAATAGATGTGGTTGCGATGGTATTTTCAGATCTGGGATGCTCGTATCAAAGTCGATTTTTTCTCTTGAAGAAAAAACGAGATGTATACCGTGAAGGATCTCGAGCATCCGAATAAATAGGGACAGCCACTTTTTTACCAGCACACCGGAAGTATTTACTGGATTGTCATCATTTGTGGGAAAGTTATCAAAAATCAATATTAATTTTTGAGGTGTTGTTGGCATTCGGATGGATGCATTTAATTCTGAAGCGAGGATATCAGGCAATTTTTTCGCAATAGCTGTATCCGAATCAAATTGCAAACAGGCATCAATTTTTTCCAGGCTGAGTCCGGTATGATGTTCGTAATCAGGAAAGTTTGCTTTAAGCGTTTTTTTAATGAGATTATAGATATCCTGGTTTATTGATTGCCAGCGAGGATTCTCAAAAATCTCCCATAATTTAATTAAATATAATCGATCTTTTGCAGCATAAAAATCACGAAGATTAACCCTGTTTAAAACGCCTTTTTGATAAA
>QQUM01000813.1 GCA_008501545.1 Calditrichota bacterium | reverse complement strand
GTGACTTGATTATCGCAAAGAAAAAGGGGATATTGGATGCTATTAAACTCTATGTTCACGTTATTATTGGTCAGCCAGCGTCTTACATCTGAGTCTAGTGTATAAGGACGAGAACAATGAAAAATTTAATTATTGCCTTTTTCGCTGCGCTTATTGCGATTCTAATTACATATGGGGTGCTTGTATTAATTGGAATAGATAAGACAGTCGCTACCTCAATTTCTACTGTAATTCTTAGTGGTGTGCCATTCATACACCAGACATTGGTGAAAAATGAGGATAATAAAACTAAAGCACATGTCCACCAATTCGTTTCCATAGAAAGATATACTTTTGAATTCAAAATTGTTCTAGTCTATGCATTTTTACTTTCTATTGCAGCAATCAATTTTCCGAGTGCACTTGGGGGAGTTCTATCTGGAATTGCAGGTCCTGGTATAGAATCGGTAGGCTTAATGCTGGGTGTTATCGGACTTTTTATTACCTACCCTCTCTTCTTTTTTATTGGTCGTTGGATAGGAATTAAAACTTCATCAAATGGGGTTGTTGTTATTGTACTTGCCGTTTTTCTTTCCAGAACAGCGACATCAATTTTTGATTTTTATGTATTGTCACCAGATGAATATGAAAAGATATTTGGATTTGCTCCTACCTTTTTTGCTGCATTAGGCCAATCGCTTAGCGGGACATTTTTTCTTTCCGCTGCTGCGTTGATCGGGTATTGGCGAGGTCGAAAACGTCAGTTAGCTGCATATATGGGATATTTGATGTCGCAAGTTCATCCGGATGTAAGAAATACAATAATTGAACTCGCCTTTGAAGAAGCTGAAAATTGGAAAAAAAGTACCAAATAAGTAGTGAATTCCGGTTTTACACGACTTGCACCGCGGTCTCTACATGAGAAATGGGCATTTCAATCAGACATTGTTTTGTAATTAATCGGTTTATATAGCGGATACACTTTTTTTATTATAAATAGGTTTATGCTCATGCCTTTATACATGGATATTCATACAGTCGATTCTGAATCTTTTACAGTGGAAGACGTTGTAAAAGCCCACATGCAGGATTTGGCCATACAGGATCAATTTGGCGTAACCCAGATAAAGTATTGGGTCAATGTCGATGCCCAAACCATATTCTGCCTTATGCAGGGACCCGATAAAAATGCCTGTCATATGGTTCACAAAGAATCGCACGGCGGCACGGCATGCAATATCATTGAGGTGTCGGACGATGAGTTCAACCTGTATTTAGGGGAAGGAAAGAAGGACAATGATTTAGCCTATACAAATTCCGGAGAACTTGATACAGGTTATCGAACTGTGCTTCTGCTGCGCGTTGTTGATTTCACCGGACAATACGGGCACACATACAATGAAATCCACAGATTAATTAAACAGCATCAAGGAACTGTCATCATACAGCCGGAAGATGATTTCATGGTTTCTTTTGTTCATGCAACCGATGCGATTTTGTGTGGCCTGGCTATTGGTAATATGTTGCAGTGTATTCCCGGACATGTTGAATTCAATTTAGCATTAGCCAGTGGAAGACCTGTTGATGAGCATGGCACAAATTTGTTTGAAGAAACAAAGAAAAAGGTGCAGTGTTTCTGTGATGTGGGATTGACAAATACCATGTATCTTGATGCTGGAACCAGAGCACTTTCAGAAAAAGAACACATTTCATCTCGCGTACAAACAGGAGAGTTCAAAATTGTTCAGAACAATGAAATCCTTTTCATGATTCGATTGTTCGATATTCTAAATCGCATAATTCCCGACCCTGATTTTAAAAGTGAAGACCTCAATGCGTTGCTCGGATTGAGTAAATCACAAGCATATCGAAAGATAAAATCACTCACCGGCCTTGCCCCGAATAAACTCATTCAGGAAGTGCGGCTTCGCAAAGCATTGAAAAAACTTAAAAAAAGTGGCAATACCATCGCTGAAACCGCATATGATTTTGGCTTCAACAGTCCTACCTATTTTACACGTGTTTTTAAAAATCGATTTCACGTAACACCAACCTGTTTTTCCAAAATATCTCCCACGAAATAATTTCATAATAGCCTGTTTGAATCAATTGTGCCAGCTTTTGAATCAAACGTGTTTTTTGGTTAAATGGAAATCTCCTATTTTGCTGATGCGTATTTTTATGTAGCGATTTGCAAAAGATTTATCTTGGAAGTCAATCTCGGGCAGTCATGCCGGATTCGATGTTTTTTATCGAATTCCGGCATCTTCTAGGTCACGGTAGGCGTGAGGAGATTCCGGCATGCCAAAAAGCAGGCAGCCGGAATGACTGCCATTGGACATTACTTTTGCAAATCGTTTTAAACAAATTTTAAAGGAGCTCTTATGGATAAAATCACGAAAGTAGCAGCAGCACAACTGACGCCTGTATTTCTCGATAAAGAGAAAACAGTACAAAAAGCCTGCGAAGCCATTGCCGAAGCTGGAGCAACGGGAAGCAAGTTGATCGTTTTTCCGGAAGCTTTTATTGCAGGCTA
>QQUM01000836.1 GCA_008501545.1 Calditrichota bacterium | reverse complement strand
GATTATTTTGACATTTACCTCCTGAGCGCCATCGACGGGAAAGTCCTGGGCAAAATTGTCGAAGGCCAGAAAACCGGTAATCTTGATGAATTGCACTGGTTGAGACCAGGACTCACCTGGGATCCAACGGGAACTCAGGTTGCCTTCGCTGCCAAATCAGGTGGCTACGATGCCTTGCACATTGTGAACGTGAAAAGCAAAAAAATCGTAAAAGAATACAAATATGAACTGGATGGTATTTTCAGCCCGACCTGGTCTCCCCACGGTGATGAGATCGCGTTTGTCGGTATGGAACATGGTCAATCGGATATATACACGCTCCATCTCAAAACGGGAAAAATACAAAAAATTACCGACGACATTTTTTCAGATCTTGAACCTTCCTATTCACCGGATGGAAAACACATCGCATTTCGAAGTGATCGTGGTTTATTTACAGATCCCGCTATGCTGCCGGAGCAATTTAATATTGCACACTATAACTACCGGAACTACGACATTTACACGGTTGCGGTAGAAGATGGCAATACAATCGAACGGATTACGGCAACATCCAGTTGGGAGAAATATCCTGCATGGTCTCCTGATGGTAAATACCTCGCATTCACCAGTGATCGCACCGGTATTTATAATATTTACTTGCACGAGCTCGATACGGGTACCGAATACCCGATAACAAATGTGATAACGGGTATTGACCACCTCAGTTGGCGTGGTGATGGATCCCGCCTGGCATTCTCTTCTTTCTATTATGCTGGATATGATGTCTATCTGTTGAAAAATCCACTGAACATCAAACAAGATGAAATTACACTTGAAAAAACCAATTATATAACGAAGCTGGAAGAATCATTACAACAGGAAGAAACCGACACGGAACAGCTCGCGCTCGTAGCGCCGCAGGACAAGAACGAAGACTTCTCAAATTTTGTCTTTGGGCAGGACTTTGCCGATGGACAGGTTGAAACGCCTGAAGATGAAATTGTCTTTCTCGATACAACCCGTTACAAGGATGAATCCGGTGATTTCAAAGTAAAGGATTATAAACCCCAATTTTCACCAGATATCGTCTATGGAAATGCCGGCTACAGCCAGTACTTCGGCGTGCAGGGCACGACTCAGTTGGCGGTTTCCGATGTGTTCGGCAACCATCGCATGGAGCTCTACACCGATTTGTTTTACGATATGCGCAATTCCAATTATATGGTGCGTTATTTCTATCTGCCCAATCGCATTGATTATGGTGTGGGTGCATATCATAATGTGTATTTTTTCTATTCTGATTATCTGGGATTGATACGTGACCGGTATTTCGGCGGAAATTTCTATGCTTCAAGACCGTTTAGTCGATTTACACGCCTGGATTACAGTGCCACATTTCTTGGGATAAATCGTGATTATCTTGATATCCCCTCGGAATTTGCACCCCAAAATGATATTCGCGTGCTCATGCAGAATTTATCCTACGTTAAAGATACCTCAGTGTGGGGAAATACCGGGCCGGTCAACGGCACACGTGCGGAATATGCATTTAGCTACAGCCCGGATATTTTCGGAAACAACGGCCTCGAATTTTATACCATGCGCCTGGACTATCGCCACTATTTTAAATTTAAGAACGAATACAATATTGTTTTTCGATTTGCCGGTGGTGCGAGTAATGGCAGCGATCCACAGCAGTTTTTTCTTGGTGGAATGGATAACTGGTTAAACTACAAATTCCAGGGAGATATTCGCATTGAGCATCCGCAGAGTATTTACTTCAGTACCTTTGAAACGCCATTGCGGGGCGCCAAATATTACGAGCGCGTCGGCGACCGTTTTGCATTGATGAACCTTGAGTTCCGTTTTCCTCTCATTCGGTATCTCATACTTGGCTGGCCGTTGCCGCTGGGAGTCGTTAACGTGCGGGGTGCGCTGTTCTCCGATATCGGAACTGCATGGTACCATAAAGACAGAAAAGACTTGGATTTGATTCATTGGCGCGACCTTCGACTGCCGCAACTCGGTGAAGATATGGTCATGGGATATGGATTCGGTGCCCGTGCTTTTGTGGGCTTTTTCCTCCTGCGCTTTGATGCAGCCTGGAAAACAGACCTTGTGACGAATTCTGCAAAACCACAATATTATTTTTCTCTCGGTGCAGAATTTTAGATAATTGAGATCCTTTTATGAGCATTTCACCTCATGATGTGG
The DNA here is from genome assembly GCA_008501545.1 of Calditrichota bacterium. Lineage (GTDB taxonomy): Bacteria > Zhuqueibacterota > Zhuqueibacteria > Zhuqueibacterales > Geothermadaptataceae > Bioreactorimicrobium. Next base: position 323 of record QQUM01000836.1, on the reverse strand, counting down.
AACCGCAGAGGCTACGCATTCAACAAAATTGAAGGTATATCTAAATGAAGTTGTATAACAGGATGTACATGTTTTTAAATATAACACTCTTTCTCGCACTGGTGACAAGCAGTTTTGCGAATGAACAGGGAAGGCGTTCGGACAAACATGGTGAGTTTTTTGCAGCCCCATCATTTGTTTTTCAAACGTATCAGTTTCCAGGCGATGAGGATGGAAAAACCAGGCTTGAAATAAAGGTTGGTTTGGTCAACGATGTGATACAGTTTGTTCAATTGAATGACGATCGCTACCGGGCAGCTTACGAATTACCATTAGACATCGTT
>QQUM01000581.1 GCA_008501545.1 Calditrichota bacterium | reverse complement strand
ATACCGCAGAAGCAACGATTACCACCTGGCAAAGAATAAGTGGAAAAACCATATTGCCGGGAAATGCTGCTGACCGTGACGAAATCTCGCTGGAAATTTTTATTGTCAATGCTGACAATGGCGAACGGGTTCATGATTTCCGTGTGGGAAACCAGGACACAAGTTTTACTGAAGTACTTTCGAATATACCCGCTTTAGCCACTGCAAGTCGAATTAGACTCGAAGCCATTTTTAACACCAACAACACCGCTGTTGCACCAGTTCTCAAGCAATGGTCGGTTGACTGGGTCACGGAAGCTTCACTCAGTTCGAGTATTCGTTTTGTGGACAAACAAGGCGTTGATGATGTGGATGTCGTTCGCTTAAATACGGACATTGTCGCAGGCGAATCTAATTCGATTTTTGTTCTTCTGCAGGATGAAAATCTGGCTCAACGATCGATTCCTCGCATTAAGGTTGGTTTACACGCTTTGCAAAGTGGCGATGTGGATTCCCTGCAATTAAATCGCAACGGAATATCAAATGAATATATTACGAGCGCCGGGATGCCGGGCGTCATTCGTGAAACAGCCGGGACGAACAACGGATTGCTTGAATTGCATAACGGTGACACGCTTGTGGTGCGTTACGTCGATCCGATCGATCCCTCCGATATTTCAATAGATTCGGTTCTCGTTGTCCAGAGAACGCGTGCAGTATTAACGGTAGAAACGCAGGATGGACCTGTAGATGAAGACCAGCTAATTCGCACACTTGATTCACTTTATCTGTATGTCACAAATGAAAGTGACCATGACCTGTCGCCCGCACAGGACAGTATATTTGCAGACGTCTATGACAACGTCACAAAAGATCAGGAAACGATTATTCTTTATGAAGAGCCTGACACCGAAGGCGGGAATATCTACCAGACAGGTGAATTCCGCAGCAGGACTGCATTGGGTATCGTAATCAACCAGGGTGCGCGTTTTGAAAACGGCCGTTTGGAAACCGCGGCAGGAAATATTATTACGGCAGAGTACTTTGATATTGATACGGCAACTGTTTTTCTGCGGATGGTTGGCCCGGATCCTGGTGAAGAAGTTGTGGGCGGACCGGGGGCCTTCAATTTGTTGTTTGCGCCGAATCCTTACAAATCCAATTCTGGCGAAGTCATGCGTATGCGCATTGAGGCGTACACCGGCAGCCTGACCGTTGAAAAAATTGAAATTTACAACCTTGCCGGGGAACTGGTAAATACCATCAATGTCAGCGACATTAATATGGATCGCGGTACCAGGATTTCCAGTAAAACCCGGTCTACAAGCCAGGGAATCTGGTGGAATTTTTCAGACCAGCATGGTAATCAGGTAAGTAGTGGTACATATTTCGCGCGTTTGGTAGGTCGTTTTACTGACGAGTTGACGATGCAGACTGAGGATGTCACTTTTCTCAGAAAATTCGTGATTGTGCGTTAAAAGATCAACAAAGGTTTATCATGAAAAGTAATGAAAACAGGATTTTCGAATATATGAAAACAGCAGGAAAAACTCGCTTATCTTATGTCCTTCTCGTAGGTTTACTGCTCATTTTGCAGGATGCAGCCGTCGCACAAATCCCATTTTTACGCATCAGTCCAAATGCCCGTCAAGTCGGTATGGGAGAAGCTTTTACCGGAATGGCCAACGATTATAATTTATTGCGTTATAATGTTGGCGGCCTCGGGTTGCTACGCAAAGCCAAACTGGCGACCAATTTCCACAACTGGATTGGCGACACAAAACAAGGTGATCTCGAATTTTCACTTCCACTGTTCTGGGGCGTCGGCGCATTCGGATTAACCTATTTCAGCCATGGGGACATCAATGACTTAAACGCTGATTTTGAAGAATTGGCTACGACAACTTCACCCAATGATATCATGCTCTCCTTCGGGTATGGAATGGAAGCAAATGTGCTCAGCCGGAAGCTTTCATTTGGCGCCGGCGGGAAACTGATTCGTCAGGATTTGGCAGGCGAGTCCGCCAGTGCAATCGGCGTTGATATTGGTGCGATTTACCAGCTAAAATATCTTTCTTTTGGGGCAACTTTTCAGAACTTCACAGTGACAAAACTCAAGTTTATTGAGCGGGAAGAATTGTTACCGGAAACAATTCGTGCCGGTTTGGGATTCCGACTGCCATTTGGCAAAAAATACCGCTGGAACCTGGCTGCGGATATCGCCAAAGTACGCAATGAGGATGATTATCGTTATTACACTGGAACGGAAATCGATTTTGGTAAAACATTGAAAGTGCGAGGCGGTTACAAATGGCATGATTTTGAAGCCTCTCGCTGGGCTGTTGGTTTTGGTTTGCGAATGCCAATGGAATGGCTGTCCAATGCCAGTACTGAAATCGATTATGCTTTTTCACCATTGGATAATTTTGATGAATTCGCCCATCGCTTTTCACTCACTTTTACGTTTAACAACCTCACGGCAAGGCGGTTTACACCAATCAATACTGACGAACTCACCCGTCTGGAGGAGCAGCTAGGTGATGA
>QQUM01000006.1 GCA_008501545.1 Calditrichota bacterium | reverse complement strand
CTTTTACACCCATCCGGCAGTAAAAGAAGTTGCAATTATTGGTGTTGCAGATGAAAAATGGGGCGAAGCAGGTAAAGCATTCATCGTGCAGCAGGAAGGAAAAACAGTTTCCCCGGATGAGCTGTTCGAGTTTGCCAAAGGCCGGCTGGCCAAATTTAAAACGCCAAAATATATCGAAATAACCAATGCAATCCCCAAGAACGATGCGGGAAAAATAGATCGCAAAAAACTCAAATAAACAACCAATCATTCCACTACTTAAGGAGGTATAGGATGAAACGTTTACTTGCTGTATTAATCATTCTCAGTAGCTTTGTTATGTTCATGGCATGTGATGAAGACTCAGGCAATGGAACAAACGATGATGATGACCAGAAAGCCTGGGTAGGCACCTGGCTCAGTACCGGGACAAATGTCGCACCGATTTTGGTCACCGTTTTTACGTACGATAGCGTGCGGGTGACTATTGGGTCAGACATGACAGTAAAAACGGAATCCCATGTAAAAGACGGTGCATGGACGAGCGTAGAAGGTGTTTATACTGTAACCGAATCAGAATCAGGCGATGTGCATGCTGTTGAATTCGTTTATGCTGCATTTTCACAAGCCGGCATAATGCAGGTCACCGGTGATAATATGCAATTGGAAGTTGTGCAAACGATACCGGATATCGGCGCCACGCCACGGACACCGGACACCGGTTTCGGCAGCGATGCTGCACTAGGTGTTCTCAATATCCAGAAATACGTCCGTCAATAATTCCTCAAACTTTTGCAAGGCACTCATTCATCTTATTATTGAGTGCCTTTATTTCCATTTTATCTCTTTTTTCGAAGTCAGGACAGTGCCATGAAATATATAAAATTCTTGCTTTTCTTTGCGCTTGTACTCCCTGTGGCTGCTCAAACGCCGGATAATTTCCCTGAAGAGAAAATTGCAGAAGAGCGCAAAGAGTTTAATTTCATCGGTTATTACTTTATGCGGAGCGAGCAAAACAACTATGCTCCAACAAATGAATTTCTCAAAGGCCAGGTTGTCGGACGACTTTTTGGTGGCAATACGACACGCACCTCGAATAACCGGTCATCTTTTTCGGAAATGCGTTTTATTCCAATCATCGCCTACTCCCCCCGCCTGTTCGACGGCTGGGCCACCATACGAATGAATTTTGAATTCGACTGGGCCCTTGGCGACGCAAATTATGGCGCAGGTGGCAACTTTGGTGGGGCCTTCGGGGCTGATTTTGTCAATATGCAGACGCAAAACCTGTTTATTGAATTTCGTCCACAAAAAAACCTGTTTGTGAATGCCGGTCTGACGCGATTGTTCGATAATGTGCGTGTCCCCGCTTATACATTTACCAGTACATTACTCAACACAGGCTACCGGCTCGCGTTTTGGGGTTCAGACGCCAGCGGCGTCGCGTACCACCACCTGCAGCGTAATTCGCGCTGGAAACTCGGGGCTTACCAACTTTACGAAAACAATGTTGAACAGGATGACGATGTCGCTTTATTCGAAGCAAACTACGAATATGATCTCGATATCATCAATTCAATTGGTTTTTCAGCCTGGTACCTGAAAGACAGGGCCAACGGCGAAGGCGGCGTATCGATTCTCGGGCAGGGATTGAACGCTGGCCTGAGCAATTACAATGGTGTTTTCAATTTCAACTTTGGCAATGAAAAATACAAAGCAGATATCATTTGGCTCGGTTCGCATTTTCACGGCAATCCCCTGCTAAACCAGGGACGGTTCGGCTACAATGGTTTCCTTCTCACCAATATTGGGAATGCGAAATCTGCCAGCCATGACGTTGACATCATGGGTTATGCTGCCAACCTGCGACTGGCCTATAAATACGGCCGCACCGCCAACGATCAGATTGTTTTTGATGGTGTTTTTACCAGTGGTGACAAAGAAAACATCAATGACGGCAAATATACAGGTGTTCTCACCGGCAACAACTGGACAGCGCCGGGTGCTGTGTTTATTGGTCACGGATTATACCTGCTTCTACCGCACGGCAATGTGGTCAATCGATTTAATGCAGCCGTTATTGACATCCAGAATCTTGGCTACGGTTTTGCAGGTGGTTCCCTCTATGGTTCATATGATTTCATTCCCAACAAATTCAAGATCAAACTCGGCTTCGGTGCAGCCGTTTCCCCGGTTTCGCCAGCGAACGGCGGCAACATGATCGGTTCGGAAGTCAATCTCAATCTCCTCTATCGTCCAAAAGTCTTTATGGATTTCGAGTTGCATGCAGCCTATCTGGCACTGGGCGATTTTTTCGATTCACAATTAGTCAATGGTGGACAAACCGGCAAACCGGATAATCCGTGGACGGTTTTTGCCACTTTAAAATGGATTATGTTTTAGGAGCCTGCTATGAGAACACTATTATCCCTTTTTTCACTGCTCATTGTGGCTTCACTCGTTTCAGGTTGTGCATCATCACGATTCTATAACCTGCCTGGCAAAGAATTCATCGCCATCGACTACAAGTATACGGTTAAGACAA
>QQUM01000516.1 GCA_008501545.1 Calditrichota bacterium | reverse complement strand
TACAAATCACCTGATAAAAAATTCAGGATCCTGCTCCCCAAAGGCAGCAAGGCCGTTGTTAAGAAATGGGACAATGCATTTTTAAATTATCAGGTCAACCGCGCTAATCCCGAAAACACACTCGTGAAAATAAAATTGCTCAATGGACCTTTTACGCTGAAAGATTCGCTTCTCTACGTGGATGGTCGGGCAATACACCTGCGTGATAAATAAAATCGAAAATTCCAAGGAGACATATGAACAGCACTGGTAAAAATCCGGATGATAAAAGAAACATCTTCATAAAACGAATCGCCCCTGTAATCCTGGTATTTTACTTTCTCATTCTGTTGCTGCTTTTCCTGGGTGAGTTGAGTGTTTTTAATTTACAGCAGCACTTCAGGGCAACCACACAGGTTTTATTGTTACTGGCGTTGTTGATCCTGCCCTTTCTCGTGCTATTTATGTCGCGTTATATTAACTCTTTAACACTGAAATTTTCAGGCCAGGAATTGTATTTCGAACTTTCAGAATTACGGGATGAAGTCACAGAAAATGTCGATCGGGTGGAAAGCAATTTGCTGGGACAGATCAGCACTGCCGAGCAGGCGCTGTGGCCACTGCTGGCCGGCATCGACAATAAAAGTGACGAGCGGTTGCGTGAGAAAAAATTGATCATTGGTTCCAAAGAGGATGTTTCACAGGTCTTTTTCGCCCATTTGCTTGAACAGGCAATCGAAAAATTCGTACCCGGTGCGCAATGTGAAGTCAGAGTGCCAAATGGTGGCAGCCTGAAGAATTTCGCGGATGTAAAATACCGCTGGATTGATATGTATATTGATTTTACCGGCACGTGCTGCCAATATTTCAATATTGATCACCATGGCAAAACCGAAGATGAAATTATTGACGAACTCAACTTTTATGGAAAATCTATCGATTTGCGCTGGATGGCGCCTTTGGGAGCGAGTGAGGACTATTGCCTGGTGATGAAAAAGGAAATTGCCGAGAAGCACAATATCGACAGTATTCAGGAGTTGAAAATTAAAGGACCGGCGCTGGTGTTCAGCGGGGATCCGGAATTTTTGAACCGCAAAGATTGCTTTCTCGGTTTACAAAAATATGGTGTGGATTTTAAACAGGTCAAAACCTGCCATGTAACGGAGCGTTACGACTTGCTTGCAGCAGATGAAGCGGATGTATTCGTCGGTTATGAGACGGATCCTGAACTTTTACGCGGCGACATAATCCGCCTGAAAGATCCTGATCAATTTTTTCCGCGTTACATGGCCACACCATTGGTAAACACGCACGCGTTAGAACAAATACCGGAACTGGAAATGGCTTTGCAGAAATTACAAAAATCCATAACAACCCAGGAACTGATTATGGAAGTCAACAAATTAAGCGCTGTCCAAAGCCACCCATCCGTAGCGCGGGATAATGCGAGAGCGTATGTTAATCGGGTAGCTGAGAAAGATGCCAATTAGCGCCTTTGGGTAATTTGCCAACGGGAACACCGAGAGTCGATAGAGCGCAGGGGCTGTTGTAAAACATAACTTTAGTGAATAAACATACAGTTCGATGTATATGCAAATTAGAGTACCTGGAAAGATGCCGAGCAATGCGACAGCCAGTCAACTTTCCTCATGGGAAAAACCATCATGACAAACAATGGTAACACCTATGGTAACGTTGAATAATAGCTTAATTTGATTTATAAAATGTTCCTGTTTAAGAACCTTATTTTTGTTTTTTTAACCTTAGTTGAACGAATAATCCCCAAATTGTAACCTTATTACCTTATTCAGCGGCCCAATAAGGTAATAAGCTCAGGGTATCGGGTGTTGTTGCAGGCTACTAAGGTGTTACACTGATGTCTTTTTATAGAAATTTTCAGGAGGCAACCATTTGGCTGAACTCAAAACAAAACCAACCGAAGCCAGTGTGACCGATTACATCAACGCGATCGAAGATGAAACGCGGCGCGAGGACTGCTGGACGGTGCACAAAATCATGCAGGAAATCACACAGGCTGAACCTATCATGTGGGGACCCAGCATCGTTGGTTATGGGACCTATCACTACGTCTATAAAAGTGGACGCGAAGGCGACTGGATGATAACCGGATTCTCCAATCGCAAACAGGCATTGACGCTCTACATCATGGCGGGCTTTACAAAATATGATGATCTCATGGCCAGGCTTGGTAAATTCAAAACCGGCAAATCCTGCCTGTACGTCAAAAAACTGGCAGATATTGACCTAGACGTTTTGCAAGAGTTAGTTAGAGAATCAGTGGCATATATGAATGCAAAGTACAATTCATGAATCACGCATTTAAATCACGCACCCAAAGATCACCTTCAATGCCATGCTCTTTTGCCCAATTCCAAAGATGCGTTTCAATCTGATCCTGAACTGCCTTCGATTGCATCGCAATATTTGCCCGCATACTGAAATAAGCGGTTCCGCCTTGTGAGCCGCCTGAGTTGTGGGTGATTCCCACCATATGAATGAAACTGCCATTTTTAATCGGTGAGTCGG
>QQUM01000396.1 GCA_008501545.1 Calditrichota bacterium | reverse complement strand
GGGAATAACCATGACTGATGCTCTCGCTTCTGTGAGCGGTCTGATATCTGGTCTGAATTGGCGTGATATTATTGATCAGATTATCCAGGTCGATAGTGGACGTGTCTCTCTTCTCGAAGGAAGACATGATTTTTTCGATGCCCAGCTCGCAGAATGGAAAAATATTAACTCTAAACTTCTGGAACTGCAAAGCATAGCGAAAGATTTGACATCGGAAAAAACATACAACCTTTTCAGCTCAAGTCTTGCAAGCTCTAGTTCAACAGATCCGGAAGACATTGTTAGTATTTCAACCACAAATTCTGCAGCACGCGGAACATACAACATTCGCGTGCTGCAAAAAGCGCAATCACACAAGATGGGTTCATCCGTCCTGGAAACACGTGATACTGCCCTGAATTTGTCGGGAGAGTTTTTGGTTAATGGACAGTCCGTTGTCGTATCGACGACTGACACGCTGGAAGATGTCCGCGATGCTGTAAACTTATTGAACAATGGAGCGGATGCCACGAATGTCACTGCGACGATTATTTCCAACGCGAGTGATGAGCATCAGTTAATATTAACAAGTGATGATTCCGGAAGCGCTGGTTTTTCCATCCTGGATGCCAGCGCTTCAAATATTTTACAAAGCTTTGGTTTTGTCGGCTCGACTACAGCCTTGAAAACACAAACGAGCGACGGCGCAAAAAGCGATACTTTTTCGTCGTCGGCTACCGCTGTCGGATCATTGCGTGGATTGAGCACAATACCTGGTTCCACCTCAGTTACAATTGCCGGACAGGCTGTGGATATCGATTTGCAATCAGATTCATTGACCGATATTGCCACAAAACTGGATGCATTGACCGGTGTCACAGCAGCGGTTGTTACAGAAACAGATGAAGATGATAACACGCTTTATCGTATCGATATCAGTGGGACAACCTCATTCGTTGATAATGCAAATGTATTCCAGATTCTTGGTTTTCTCGAAGGCGAGCAAGAAGCAATCAATGAAATGCACACCACCGCAAATGCAATGGTGGAAACAGGTGGTGGCGCGATAACTGATTCTTCCCTGTGGTCGAGTATCGATACCGGGGGAGGCGCCAACGATATTGTCAACGGCGATACGATTACAATTACCGGAACGCAGAATGATGGCACTGCGGTAAACACGACGTTCACCATCTCGAATACGGGTGATTCGCTGGATGCAGCCAGTGGTTTTTTGGAAACGATTGAAACTGCTTTTGGTGGTGCAGCCGCGATCGATGCTTACATCAGTGACGGATCCGACGGCAATACAGCAGGTATGCTGGTTGTGAAGGATCTCAACGCCGGTGGTTCGCTGCTTGAGGTGAATATTTTTGCCGGAAATGAAGGGGGTGGTTCTCTCGATTTTGGTGAAGTGACGGAAACCACAGCCGGGCGGGATATGGAACTTGTTGCAGGTGTCGATGCACTTCTCGAAGTTGATGGAGCACTTTTCAGCCGGGAATCAAACAATATAACGGATCTGCTCACAGGGGTTTCTCTCAATCTCATCTCGGCAAAATCTGATACAACTATCACACTTGCGATCGATCGCGATGTCGAGGAAGTCAAAGGAAAAATCCAGGGCTTTGTCGATGCCTATAACAGCATAGTCACTGTTATTGCTGAACAACTTAGTTTTGACAGTGAAAATGAGGAAACAGGCGGTGTTCTGTTTGGTGACGGCACTTTGCGATCTGTTAAAACAGATTTAATCAATCAGGTTTTGGGATCGGTGACCGGTATCAATTCTTCATACACATCACTTGGATTGATCGGTATTCGTCTGCAAAACGATGGTTCACTTAAGATTGATAATGATAAACTGACGGATCTGCTCAATAATAATTTTTCTGATGTGCTCGATTTGATGGCTGTGCGGGGGCAGGGAAGTGATAGTACAATCAAATTTGTTTCAAGCGGCAATGATACAGTTGCTGGAACGTACGATGTGAATATTACGCAAGCTGCTGCCAAAGGAAATGTGACCGGAAGTGTCGATCTTTCAGCGGGTTTAGCCGGTGATGAAACTGTCACACTTACCGATACTTTAACAGGACGGGTGGCCACGGTTGATTTGACGACGGGCGATGACATAGACGAAGTTGTTTCGAAATTTAATACTGAATTTCAAACAGAATACGCCCAACAAATTGCAACATCCGAAAACAACTCGCTCATTGCAGGCGGCGCAATTACAGCTTCGTCAGTTTGGAATGCAATTGACACGGGTGGTGGCGCCAACGATATTTTCGACGGTGCAGTGATCAGTTTCAGCGGAACACGCCGCAACGGCTATGATGTGAGTGGCAACTACACGATATCTGATACCGCATCGGATACTGTGCAGGGATTGCTCTCAGAAATTGAATCTGCATTTAACAACGAAGTTTATGCGACAATTGATACGAATGGCACTTTACTTGTCACTGAACGTGAGACCGGCACGAGCCAGATGGCTTTCAGTATCGACGGGATTGTGGATGGCGGAAGCCTTGCGTTTGGTTC
>QQUM01000367.1 GCA_008501545.1 Calditrichota bacterium | reverse complement strand
CGACAAAGTTTACATCGATTTGCTCACCGACAGTGGCACCAGCGCCATGAGCGACCGCCAGTGGTCCGGCATGATGTTGGGCGACGAAGCCTATGCCGGCAGCCGCAATTTTTACAATCTCGAAGCGGCGATGCAAAAGCATTACGGTTACAAACATCTTGTGCCCACCCACCAGGGCCGCGGCGCCGAGCATCTCATCAGCCAGGCTTTGATTAAAAAAGGTGACACCATTCCCGGCAACATGTATTTCACCACGACACGCCTGCACCAGGAACTGGCCGGCGGCACCTTTGTCGATGTCATCATCGATGAGGCACACGATCCAACCAGTGAGCACCCTTTCAAAGGCAACGTCGATCTCGATAAGATGCAGACTTTAGTCGATCGTGTTGGCGCGAAAAATATTCCCTATGTAAGTTTAGCCGGCACGGTAAATATGGCCGGTGGTCAGCCGGTCAGCATGGCGAACGTCAAAGAATTGAAGAACTTCTGCGATAAACACGGCATCCGCCTTTACCTCGACGCCACACGCATGGTAGAGAATTGCTATTTCATTCAGGAAAAAGAAGTGGGTTATGCCGACAAAAGCATTGCGGACATTCTGCTGGAATTCTGTAGTTACACCGACGGCGCCTGGATGAGTTCGAAAAAGGATCACCTCGTCAACATCGGTGGCTGGCTCGCAGTGAACGATGAAGAAGTTTTTGAAGCGGCGCGCAACATGGTTGTGGTTTATGAAGGTTTGCACACCTACGGCGGCATGGCAGGTCGTGACATGGAAGCGCTGGCTATCGGTATTTCGGAATCGGTGCAGGACGACCACGTTCGCAGTCGAATCGGTCAGGTGCGTTATCTCGGTGAATTGCTGAGTAGCTGGGGTGTGCCCATTGTGCTGCCGGTTGGCGGACACGCCATCTTTCTCGATGCCAAAAAATTCTACCCGCATCTGAAACAGGAGATGTTTCCGGCACAGACGCTGGCTGCAGAAATCTACCTCGATTCCGGTGTGCGCACCATGGAGCGCGGCATCGCCAGCGCCGGCCGCGACCCCGAAACCGGCGATCATCGCTATCCGGCTTTGGAATTGACCCGCGTGACCATTCCACGTCGCGTTTACACTCAGGCGCACATGGATGTCGTCGCCGAATCCATCAAAGCGGTATACGACAACCGCGACCAGGCACGCGGTCTGAAAATGGTTTACGAGCCGAAATACCTGCGCTTTTTCCAGGCAAGATTTGATTGGTTATAAATGCAGGTCATCCCGGTTCACGCTTTTGCGATACCGGGATCTCACGAATAATGGGCACTATGGTTGGTTGTGTGTTGAGTGAAAAAGGGATGTTGGCGCATCCCTTTTTTATTTTGGAATTTTTGTAGTCCAGAACTTACTCTGCAAGAGATAACTCGTTCAAAGCATCTGGAATGCCGCACCCGGCGGCACACACCGATAACACATCCCGAAGAAAAAATTCATAATGCATTTGCTCTTTTGAATGTTCGATTAATCAGATATAGTTTTACCACCCAAACGCTGCAATTTTTCCATTTTCATCGAATTGCAGATCGAAGCACGGCGTCATTTCAATTTCTTTTCCATCCCCGGATTCCAGCATGATGTCGTAAGATCCATCACCGTATTGCAACACATGTTTTAACCGATGAGCGACAAAACCCGATTGCATATCGCTCACCCACATCTTGAAGCGATTATATCGTTTTTCATTTGCAACATTTTCTCTGACAAATTTATCGACATCCGAGCCCGGAACCGGTTTTAAAATCAAATTAATAAATTGACGGATGACTTTCAGATGTGAATTTGAAGTATCATTTGCTGCATATGGGACCGTATTCATTTTGGGGACAATCGGTTCATAAGTTGGATCAAAGAGCAGCTTTTCGATTTCCCAGGCAACACGCGGGGTATCGTAACGCATCTGGTTTGTCAAGTAAATGATAACAGCATCTTCTTCCGGCAACTGCACAAAATCGGCGTAAAACACGCCGTTTGATCCATTGTGCGCCACGATTTTCGTATCGCGATCGCTTGTAAAAATCGCCCAACCGTATGCATAAAACGAATCGCCAGCTTCGTTTTCTTTCACATAGGGATATGTCAATTGTTCAATGGATTTTTGCGAGATGATCATATTGTTTTTCAGGGCAAGATACCACTTGTACATATCTAATGGAGTAGAGAGAATACCGCCGTTGCCTTTAAGATGGTAGGCGATTTGATTCGCATCTTCGCGCCATTTTTGCAGGTGTGTTCCCCAATCTTCGCCGCATTTGTAACCATGCGCAAGCTGGGAATCGTCCCATTTGGGCAGCAAGTAGCCGGTCTGCTGCATGCCCGCTTTTTGAAAAAGCAATTCATGCAGACAGGTTTCATAATCCTGTCCCGTTACTTGCTCAATGATGATCGCCAGCAGACTGTAGCCAATATTTGAATAACGATAGCTACTCCCCGGCTCGAAATCCAGAGGTGCAGCGAACACTTCCTGCAAAAATGTATCTTTTTCGATGGGTTG
>QQUM01000019.1 GCA_008501545.1 Calditrichota bacterium | reverse complement strand
CTGTTCTTTTAAATGCACAGCAGCGTAATGCGACCAAGCGGACAAAAGAAAATATCGAAAAACATTGGACACGGATCGTGAATTCTTATGCGCATAATCTTGACACAGAAAATGACGGTATAATCGAATCCAGTCTTGTTTGCGTATTGCAATTGAAAGTAAACTTTCCGTATAAAAACATGGCACAACTCCAAGATAAAGTTGATGAGTTGGTCCTTGGTGGACAAACTGAAAATGTGCGCTACAAAGCATTTCTCGTTGCCACGTTTTTGAAAAAAGCCGAATGGCTGCAGGATTTTGAATACCTGCATAATATCCGGGAAAATGTATATGAACAAAATGTGCCTGTATTTGATGATTTAACCAAAGTTATGCTGGCAAAAGTTATTAGAAAGGGTAAAACCAGTGTTGCCGCGCAATAGATTTGCTGAAGCGGAGTTGATTCCTGACCATCCGGCAGAGCGCCATTTCGTGATTAACGGCTTTCGGCTTAACGAGATTTTTAGACGAACGCCAGTTTGTTCTGCCTCGAACAAGCGTAGATTTCCAGATAAAATATTTGAAAATGGGCGCAATGCCGGATGGACTCGATTGCTTTTTGTACCAACAAAATGCATTGCAGTCTACAATCCGTTGATTGTGAAAGTGACAGGCATTCTAAAAATAAAGAACTGAGAAAATGAACCAGTTGACTTTTCATCGCAAAATTGCAGAGAGCGTGAAAGCCGGAAAAAAGTTGTGTTTTAGTGCTTTCAGCTTGTTAATCATCTTGCGCTTTTCCGCACCGAATTTATGGAGCAACGAACCTCAGGATTTCAACAGGTATGAGAAAATAGTTGATCTGCGCGGTGTTTGGAAATTCGCCATCGGCGATGAAAGTCAGTGGAGCGATGCCGCGTACAATGATTCAGCCTGGTCAGACATGTTTGTACCAGCTGATTGGGAAGATGAAGGTTATGCCGGATATGATGGTATTGCCTGGTACCGTAAAGTATTTCGCATGTCCGGGAAAAAGCATGAAATTTACAGCCTGATGCTGGGCTATATAGATGATTCCGATGAAGTTTGGATAAACGGTCATTTTGTCGGTCGTTCCGGTGATTTTCCACCCGGGAAAGGAACGGCTTTTGATCAATTTCGTAATTATATCGTACCGGCTGAATATATTAAATTCAATTCAGAAAACGTTATTGCTGTGCGGGTTTATGACCGGTATCTAAATGGTGGCATCGTCAACGGTAGCAAAATCGGTATTTTTGTCGATACCTCCATGCTCATTCCCTTAAGTGGCGAGTGGCAATTTAAAACGATCGATTACGATTTGCCTAATGATTTTATAAATGAAAACAGTCAGAATTGGCACCGTGTTTTTGTTCCAAAATATTGGGATGAGCAAGGCTTTGGAAATTATGATGGTTTCGGCTGGTATCGAAAATCGGTTGTGATACCGGCGCAATTTAAAGGGGAAGCGCTTATTTTGGTGTTGGGGAGAATTGATGATTTTGATGAAACCTATATCAATGGGCACCTCATTGGCAGAACCGGTTTTTTCTCACGCTATATTGAGCAATCCGACCTGGGCGATACTTATCTCATTGTGCGGATTTATGACATTCCGCCGGAAATTATTCATTTTGGTGGTGAAAACACAATAGATGTTCGTGTGTATGATGGCCATTTGGGAGGTGGCATCTACGACGGGCCTGTTGGCATAACGACATCTTCGCGCTTCCAATATAATGAATCGGAATACATAGAGTTAAAATACCAGGACAAAGAATCGATTTGGGATGTATTGCGTGATATTTTTGAAAATTAAGTGAGAAAAGCACGTTGACTGAACCGGACGGAAAAATTTTACACGATATTGTGATTACACCAATGCCTTTTGGGAAATATAAGGATCGCTATATTTATCAACTGCCGTCGCATTATCTGGAATGGTTTAGCCGAAATGGTTTTCCAAATGGAAGGCTTGGTATGCTGCTCAGCACGATGCACGAAATCAAGCAGAATGGCCTTGATGAATTGCTCGTTCCACTCATCAAAAAACTACACAAGCATTAAAGCTCGAGCAGGGGAGCCTTCGCAACAATTGTCGCCTCAATTTCCGCCATTGTGATTTCACATTCATCCAGAGAACCCGAAAAAATAATGTATTTGTTTTCCCCGTTTTGCGAATAATTTGCGGCTGAGATCGCAATGATATCACCGGCTTCGCGTTTTGGTACGATCGAAATCGACTCAATTGTTTGCAGGTTGATTAATCCTGCATCTTTTGATTTTATCCACATTTTTTTGGGCTCCTGCTTACTTTTCTGTGACACTGTCTTGTTCGATTTATTATGAATTATTGATCGGTCGCAAAACAATAAAATGCAATCTGGATCGAATTTGTGAAGGAATGAAAATAGAATAAAAACAAAAGGTTCACTTTAATAAAGATTCGTTTTTATTTTCCACCAGGACGCTGCCGGATCTTTCCTTCGCAGGCAAGCAATGTTTTAGAATATACAGGAAAGGATTGCTTTCACTTCCTGTGATTTGTAGATTCCCGCACGAATCAATAACTGAGGAATTTTCATTATGTTAAGTGAGCATGTTATACCACAAAGCGAACCGGATTTAAGTGTTGGCATCATCCTCCCTGAAGACAATATTCAACAAGTCGTTGTGGATATTCCAATGGCGGACTACAACGTCTCAGCGAATGATGCGTACGTTGTCGATTTAAAAAACGAAACAACATTAACATTTTCCCTGGCAATAAATAAGGTGCAGTTACGCATCGGAGACGATGTTGAATTGAATGGGGAATCTCTTTTTATTCGTCAGGTTGGTGAATGCCATATGCAGCAGAATGCAGGGATTTTGGTGCATGATGTAGTTGCTGGGCGTGGTTTTCATTGGCGGAAAAAAATAGGTGTTTATCTTCCCGGGGATCTCGAAATAAAATTTATTGACAATACACTTGTACTGATAAATCACGTTTCTTTTGAGCACTACCTTATGTGTGTTGCAACTTCAGAAATGGGTGCTGCGTGCCCACCGGCGCTGATCGAGGCACAGACAATTGCAGCACGCTCGTGGATGCTGGCAAATGTGGAAAAAAAACACCGGCATTTGGGTATGGATGTGTGCAACGACGACTGTTGCCAGCGTTATCAGGGAACCAATTTTTTAACGGAACAGAGTATTACCGGCGCACAAAATTCCCACGGAATCGTGGCGATGTACAAAGGTGCCATTTGCGATGCGCGGTATTCAAAGAGCTGCGGTGGCATGATGGAGTCGTTTGACACAATTTGGGGCGGTGGCGACCTGGCCTACATGCAAGTCAAACGGGACATCGTTGATGATTCTGAACAGAAAGTTGATTTGCGTTCCAATGATGCCATGCGGCACTGGTTGGAAACGGTCCCCAACAGTTTTTGCAGTCCCAAAACCATACCGGAAAACGAGCTCATAAGGTACCTCGGTGGGGTTGATGAAGAAGGCCACTATTACCGTTGGGAAGTGCGTTTTTCTCAACTGGAAATGACAGCCGAACTCAACAGGACACTCTCGCTTGGCGCTGACAAAATAGCCGCCATAACAACAGGACAGCGCGGTGGTTCCGGGCGGCTGAAAAGCATTGACATTGTTTATATTGATAAAATGGGTGAGAAACAAAAAAAGACTGTACAGGGCGATGTTGCCATTCGGGCGGCATTACACGCAAAATTCCTCTACAGTTCTGCCATTCACATTACATCATCACCACCTCAGGGTGCGCTACCGGAACAGTTTCATATTCGCGGCGCTGGATGGGGACATGGCGCCGGACTCTGTCAAATTGGAGCTCTTGGTATGGCACTTGAAAATTACAGCACCGAGGAAATAATCCTGCATTATTATCCGGGTTCAAATCTGGTGAAATTGTATTAATCCAGAATAGGTTCAATTCATTTTAATCCCATTGTGCGGACCACCGATTGCTGTTGCATACACGGTGGTCTGCAACATCCTTCAATAGTCGGTATTTGATCTTTTAGCCACGCATATCTAATAATTTCCGCTCGACTTGAGCCGGGCGGTATGCCGTGCTGAGCTTTCCAATTAAGTTTCACTCAACAACAGCAGATAAAATAGTGCTGTAGCAGAACCTGGAAGACAGGTAGTACAACACGGCATGAGTCCTCATTTTTAGTCATCTCGAAAGATAGCCACATGATTGCGCATGAAATAGACGAATTGTCGCTGGAGTATTCATCTTCAATGCAAATGCTCGATAAACAGTTGGCGCGTTTGCTCGAAGTGAAACAAAGATCACAACGAAAAATAGATCGTATCAATGCAGAATTGGCCAACAATGTAAGTACAAAAACGGCGCTGCAAAAAACTATTTCCGAAAGGACAAAACGATTAAAACTTGCCCGGCGTAAACTGACTAAAATCGAACTTGAAAAGAAGAAACTGATGGCATACGTCGCCCGCAACAAAGCAGTTGTTGAACAGGTTCGGAAAAAGATCGATGAGCTTGTTGAAAAGACAGCTGCAGCTGAACAGGTGATTTCCGCAGAATATGAGAATATTGAGGCAACGGAACCATTGGTGGAGACGTTGATTTCATGCCGGTCAAATCTGCTGCGGGAATACGATTCTGTAAAAAACGTTGTTTGGGAGAAGTATACGGATCGTTTTGCGCACGAACTTGCCAAAGTCAGCAAAATCGATCGGACGCGGGCACGCTTCAAACACTTGCTGCAAAATTTTAGAAAGGCGTGTGCAGGTGATCGCGATTTGGCCTACCTGTGGAAAACCCGAACCGAGTGGCGAAAAGCATTGCAACAAATTGGTCCCGGTGAGATCAGCAAGCAGATATCAAATGAAATTGCCTTGATTGATCATGACCTTGATGCCCGGTATGGTGGCATCGTAAAATGGACGAAACCCCGAACGATCGTGACCTTCGAGGAGTTTTTATACACAGTTGAGGTTGATAATGAAGACTATCTTTTATTGCCGGTCTCGCGAGAAAAATGGGATGACATTGTTGCAAAAAATATAACCGCAGAAACAGCTCCTGTTGCAGAATTCCTTGGATTAATTTTACAAGAATTTGACATCAAAAAATATGATGCTGATATTCTTGATTATAAAGGTCAGTTATTACTAAAAATAGAACGCAGTATGCATCTCGAAAACTCCCTTCATCTGAAATTTCCCGCCGGCACGCTCATCAGGATACCTTATAAAAGTTTGCCTTTAATAAATTTTATTTATAAATTAAATGAAACGTCCTTTTCCGAAGTTATGCGGAATGAATTAATTGATTCTCATGGAAGCGAGATTGGGACAAACGGCATAACACATACAGCTTAAGGTAATTCTTTCCTAGGCAGCTGTGGAAAGCGTTTCGTAGTGCTTCCTGTAAATTTGATTTTCATTGTACGCGCGATAGAGCAAAAACTTTCGGTCTGGGAATAAAATAAACGGATCCTCTGCATATCCGGGATAGATTTTTTGTGAATTATCCTGCAAAATGGTATGCATAACTCTCAATTTAAACCTCAGGAGGATGTTATGTCCATCGTACTTCCAGATCTCCCTTTTCCAAAGAATGCACTTGAACCGCACATAAGTGAGAAAACTTTATCGTTTCACTACGAAAAGCATCACAACGCTTATGTAACCAACACAAATAAACTTATTGCAGGCACC
Source organism: Calditrichota bacterium (assembly GCA_008501545.1). Classification (GTDB taxonomy): domain Bacteria; phylum Zhuqueibacterota; class Zhuqueibacteria; order Zhuqueibacterales; family Geothermadaptataceae; genus Bioreactorimicrobium. The sequence goes on along the minus strand of QQUM01000019.1, from coordinate 4,625 downwards.
GACCTCGATAATGCTTCACTTGAAGACATCATGAAAAAAGCAGCTGGCGATTCATCGCTTGGTGGATTGTTTAATAATTCAGCGCAGGTTTGGAACCATTCATTTTATTGGAATTGCCTTGAAGGCAGTGGTGGTGGAAAACCAGCTGGTGAAATAGCGAAGCGCATCGATGCTGACTTTGGCAGCTATGAGAAATTTATTGAAGCGTTTAAAACTGCCGGCGCAACACAGTTTGGCAGTGGCTGGGCATGGCTCGTACTCGATGGCGATAAATTGCAAATTACAAAAACTGCAAATGCCGATACACCAATCGTGCATGGTCAGAAACCTTTGCTCACAGTCGATGTCTGGGAACATGCCTATTACCTCGATTACCAAAATCGTCGCCCGGATTACCTCGGCATCTTCACCGATAAACTCATTAACTGGGATTTTGTGAATTCTCAACTATAATGCTGTTGAATCATTAACGGTTCATTTTGGGTTGAATTGCAATGTCGCCGGGCTCAATTCGGGTTCGGCGACTTTGTATTATCAGCATGAATGGATTCCGTATCGTATGATGCAAACCAGTTATTCCCCGCAATTAGACAGAAGCAATGTCAAAACCAGCCAAAAAGCCATCCATGACAAATAAACCACTCATTCTGTTCGATGGTATCTGCAACTTATGCTCAGGAACAGTTCACATCATTCGGAAATACGACCGAAAATCTACTTTTGAATTCATCCCTATTCAGGAATTTTCGGACGCAGAAAAAGAGAAATATGAACTCGAAGATTCACTCTTTGATCTCGATACGGTGGTGCTCATAATAAATGGGCAGGTATATTTGAAAAGTGATGCGATACTTGAAATCGCTACTATGCTTGGTGGTATGTGGCAATTATTAGCCATCTTTCGTTTGCTCCCTAAATCATTTCGTGATCTTCTCTATGATCTGGTCGCCCGATACCGATACACGATTTTCGGTAAAAAAGATAGTTGTAAATTTAGGTGAGTTTGCCCCTTTCAATTGCATAATATTGGAAGAAAATTCTGATGAAACATAAGCATGTACGCTAAACAGGAATGAAGCCTTCCTGCAAGCTGATCATAAACTTGCTGTCTCCCTTTTTCCAGAATTCGGCTGTTTTGCAATCGAAATCATATTCCGTTTGCCATCTGTGGTAATTCTCGAGAGTTTGATTGATACCATCCACAATATGCATGATTTCTGCATCCGTCATTGTTGGATGAATGGAAATGCGAACCCAACCCGGCTTGTCTGTTAAGTCACCGTGGTCTATTTTATCAGTGATGTTTTTTGAGGTTTCCAAGTCCACTTCGAGTAGAATATGCCCGTATGTGCCGGCACAGGAACAACCGCCACGGGCCTGAATGCCGAATTTATCGTTGAGCAATTTTACGAACAGATTATAATGCAGGTTTATTGAATAAAAGGAAATGTAGCCCAGTCGGTTTTCCTGTTGCCCTTCGAGAATCTGGATAAATGAATTTTTACGCATATTCGTTAATAACAAAGTTTTTAACTCATGCTCACGCTCAACTATGTTTTTTATACCCATTTTCTCTTTAAGCAAAATCGCCAGCGCGGCTTTAATCGCCTGTAGAAATCCCGGCGTCCCGCCATCTTCCCGAAGTTCAATATCTTCATAAAATCTGTGGCCGCCCCAGGGATTCGTCCATAGAACTGTGCCACCGCCCGGGTGATCCGGCACTTTATTTTGATACAGCTCTTTGTGGAAAAGAATGACGCCGGATGAACCTGGGCCACCCAGGAATTTGTGAGGAGAAAAGAAAATAGCATCCAGTCGCTGTGACTCATCTTCCGGATGCATATCAATATCTAAATAGGCTGCAGAAGCTGAAAAATCGACGAAGCAATAACCACCGAATTCATGCATAATCGCCGCCATTTCGTGGTAAGGTGTGATAATACCCGTCACATTCGAACAACCCGAAAATGAACCGATCAGCAATTCCCGCTTTTTATTTTCCTGTAAAATTTGACGAAGATGTTCGAGATCGGGGAGACCGTCTTCTTTGCGGTTGATGATGGCCACATCGCACAGGCATTCCTCCCATGTGGTCTGGTTGCTGTGGTGCTCCATATGGGTGATGATAACCAGCGGGCGTTTGTTTTCTTGCACAGAAATGCAGTCCTGGTATTTCTCCGGTACGCGCAAACCGAGAATGCGTTGAAATTTATTGATAACGGTTGTCATACCGAATCCGGCAAAAAGCAGCACATCTTCTTTGCTGGCATTGACATGTTTTTTGATGATATGGTGCGCCTGGTGGTAAGCATCGGTCATCACGGTGCCGGTCAGTGTGGTTTCTGTATGCGTGTTGGCGACGTAAGGGCCTATTTTATTGATTATAAATTCTTCGATTGGGCGGTAAAGCCGGCCGCTCGCTGCCCAGTCAGCATAAACGATTGCCTTGCTACCCGATGGAAATTGATGATTGAAATTCGCTCCAATGGTGTTGTTACGATAATCGGCAAAGTAGTTTTCTAACGCAGACATGAAATTCTACCTCATTTTTACATGCGTTCGATCGAAGATAAATTGAACAAATAAGTCGTGACTTTGAAGCTTGTCTGAAGCTGTCCGGCCGGATTGCGTACGCCTGGCCAAATAATATACTGGCCTTTGCCCTTTGATGCAAAAGAAAGTTTACCAGGCAGCCGTATCGCTATTCCTGATGGCTGTTTTGAATAATCCGAATTAAAATCGCAAACGGAAGGTAGTGCGGATATTGGGTTCTGAATGCACTGAGACAGCACCGCCATGCAGCCGCATAATCTGGCGGCACAAACTCAATCCAATGCCGCTGCCTGTTTTTTTGGTCGTGAAAAACGGAATGAAAATTTTTTCCAGATTTTCCCCGTCTATACCGGATCCATTATCCGAAACCTCGATAATAACATGCCCCCGGTCCCCCAGAAAACCGTATAATTCTACCTGTGCCTTTGCCCGTCCCAGGACTGCCTGCCGTGCATTCACTGTGAGATTGATAAGCACTTGTTCCACAAGTTCCGGATCTGCTGTGACCTCCAACCGGCTTGGTTCAATGCGTGTGATGAGATTTATATTTTCTGTGGCAAAGGCATCATTGTATAAGTTTTCGATTTCGTTAAAGAGTGTTGCGACAGGAATAATCTGAAATTGCGGCCGTGGAATTCGAGTCAAACTGCGGTATTTATCGACGAAATTCATCAGGGCATCGCTGCGTTTCTGGATTGTGACCAGTGCTTGCTGAACGTCTTCGATGTGGTCAGCGGGAATTGTTGTTTTGGATTCTGAGCTGACCAGACTCGAAGCGGTTGCGGCGAGTGATGAAATCGGCGTAATGGAGTTCATGATTTCGTGGGTGAGGACGCGAATTAAATTTTGCCAGGCTTCCATTTCCTTTTCATCGAGCTCGCCCTGAATATCCTGCAGTGTTACCAGCTTGAGCGCCTTTCCTGCAATAATGAAGTCCGTCGCGTGGACAATAATTTGGGACACATTGTCATTGTAAGTGAATTTTACCAGCCGTTTTTCGCCGCGTTTGATGTGCTGGAGCGTTTCGTAAAAATCGAAATGAGAATCTTTCAACGAGTGGAGGTGCCGTAAATGTGTGAGGTTGAGCAGCCGCTTTGCTGCTTTATTGATAAGCTCGATCGCGCCATCGTTTGCAAATGCGAGAATGCCGATGCCAAGATGTTGAATGACCGTTTGCAAATAGCGATACTGGGCTTCCTTCTCTGTTCGCAAATTTTTAAACTTTGCCATGATATCGACAAGTGTTTTGTGCAAGGCAGCGTAGCTTTTGTTGGAATATTTGCGGGAAAAAGTTTGGGTAAAATCCGCGTTTTGCGTCGCTTCGATAAAGCGTGCCAGTTCGCGATTTGTCTGTTCCATTACTCGAAATAGTGACACGACCTGCCATAAAATTAACAATCCGACAAGGACCGTCAGCATGGGTATCATCTTCGCCACGATGAAATAGCTCATGGTGAACATCGAAAAAAAGAGAAGGAGAAACCGTAATATGAGTTGGGAACGGTACGATTTAAGGTATTTCATTAAATCATCTTTCGTTTTCCGGGATAATATTTTTGTAAAAGCAGCCTGGCGCGTTCTTTTTTTATAAATTATGTTTTTCCAAACGGCGATACAGGGCTGCCCGGGTCAAACCAAGTTCATCTGCTGCGTGGGTTATGTTGCCCTTATGCTTCTGCATCGCTTTTTGGATGATGACTTTTTCAACAGTTTCCAGGTTGTATTTATCAAAGTGCAATCCGCTTGCCGTGAACGTCTGCATATTAAAATTAAAATCCTCCGGATGCAGCATTTCCTGATCAGCCATAATGACGGCACGTTCAACGGCGTGTTGCAGTTCACGAATATTGCCCGGCCATGCGTATTTTTGCAGTTTGCTCAATGTGTTCGCTGAAATGCCGCGTACATTTTTATGGTATTTGTGCGCATACTTTTGCAGGTAATAATCGATGAGCGCCGGAATGTCCTCTTGTCGTTCCCGCAAAGGGGGCAAGTTGATTTCAACGGTGTTGATGCGATAGAGCAAGTCCTGGCGAAACTCATAATTATCGATAAGTTTTGCGAGTGAGATG
>QQUM01000537.1 GCA_008501545.1 Calditrichota bacterium | reverse complement strand
AAGTAATCGTAAATTTTCCCGGAATTTTTCCTCCCGGAGCAGCGCCAATTCCCATTGGGGAATACGATGCATATTTTCCGGCGAGTACTGCAAGCTGACTGCCGTCCGGATTCCATCGCAGGTCGTAAATCGTACTCCTGGCATGATGAATAATCCGTTCACGCATTGTTTTTATATCGATGAGTACGAGATTTGTTCCACTCGCAACAGCCAGCGAATTCTCATCCGGAGAAAACCGTACCGCGTTTATATTCTTTTCCAGCGCCAGACGCAAGCTTGGCCGCAGTGCCGCCATCTCAACACTTTTTCTGGTTCGGAAATTATAAGCAAAAAGATCTTTAGCAACACTGTAAACAACATTTGCCTTCGAGAGTGCAATATCCACTGTTTCCATTTCAGGATTTCGTATCAAAGGGACCGTTTTATCATCCGGAACAACGAGTTGTAAACCAGTTTTATCATGGACGAATAATTTCTTACTATCCGGATGCCATACAGGCGTTGTAACCGAAGTAAATTTCCATCCGTTGCGGTCAACTTCCTGCCTAAATTCGAAAGGTCCCAGATATTGCGGTTCAATTCCACCAAACTTTAATACAATCAGATCAGCATGTGGATTGTCACTTTCGAATGGATCAAAATCTTTGTCTTTCATTAGGAACATGGCAATGGATTCACCATTCGGGGACCAGACCGGGTTCATAATTGAGCGCCCCATCGCCATTATTTTCTCGATTTCGCCACCCCGGCTGTTCATTTTATACAAGTCTGTTTTTCCTTCAACAAACAACAATTCACCATCTGATTCGAGGGAACTGAGCGGTAATGTTGATCTTACGCCACCGCAAGCCACGAGCAAAAAAATGAATATCAGGCCGAAAAACAAGACCGTGATCGTGCTTTTCTGCATACTATTCTCCAGAGTTTGTTTTTATACTATCAAATATTAACGATTGTCGCCCAATACGCCACCTAAAAATGCATTGCCAATCCCACCTTCACCCTTTTTTTGGAATTTCGCTGCCGCAAATATTCGGTCAGCAAGGCGTGAAAACGGCAGGCTTTGCAAATAGACTTTGCCCGGGCCTTTCAAATGGGCGAGAAACAAGCCTTCACCACCGAAGAGGGCATTTTTAAATCCTTTCACAAGGCGGATATCATATTCAATTTGTGTTGAAAACGCAACCAGACACCCTGTATCGAGATGCAGCGTTTCACCGGCGTCGAGCTCACGCTCGATGATCGTCCCACCAGCGTGAACGAATGCCATGCCATCGCCAGTGAGTTTCTGTAATATGAATCCTTCGCCACCGAAGAAACCGGCACCCAGCTTTTTCGTAAACGCGATGTCAATTTCTACGCCTATGGCCGCACAGAGAAAAGCATCTTTCTGGCATAAGAATGAACCATCAAACTTAGCGAGATCGATATCAATAATTTTGCCCGGATATGGTGCACCAAAGGCAACACACCCTTTTCCTGAGCCATTATACAAAAATGTGGTGATAAAAAACGTCTCACCGGTCAACATTCTTTTGAATCCCTTGAACATGCCACCACCAGTATTCGTTTGCATCACGATGTCATTTTCCATGTACATCATCGCCCCGGCTTCAGCTCGGACACCTTCGCCAGGATCCAGCTCGATCTCAACGATCTGCATGTCATCACCAATTATGCTGTAATCAATTATGTCTGCCATTAACGCATCCATCCCGCATCAAAATAAACTAATATTTTCAAGTTCTGGCATCTCATCATATGTTCTACCATTTAAAATTCGACCATTAGCTTTCTTATTTCTACCTCCCCACTGTTTAAAAAAAAATGCACTCCCAAAACGTGTGCACTCTCTCTGGATGTCAGTCACCCATTCGGAATTCAAAGGCCGAGAATCGCGACCGCTCTCTCCACCAACAATAACCCAATCAATCTCATTTAGGTCCAAGTTATTGACTGGTCCAATTAAGGGTTCAAAAGAAATAAACTTAATTCTTGCTTTAGTTTTACGTAATAATTCGATTCGGTTCTTGAGACTATCGTTTTCAACAGATACCCCCATCCAGATATTATGAGTCCATTTCAAATTTGCATCTAGTACAAGCAATCTATCAGCCCTTTTGGTTAAAATTTGAAATACATGCTGCGGATTTTCATGCATTACTTGGAAGACTCTCTGGATAAATTCAAGTGGAACATTATTATGAAATAAATCACTCATTGAGTTAACAAAAACTAATTTTGGTTTTTTCCATCTGTACGGTGCTTTCAACACATCTGAATGCATTCTAACTTTGAAACCGTCCTTATATTTTTCAACTCCCATTGCATGGAGTCTTTTTGACATGGTCTCAGCATAACAATATTTGCATCCTGAAGAAATTTTTGTACAACCTGTTGTAGGATTCCAGGTCACTTCGGTCCATTCAATGTTTGAAATTGCCATAAGCTATTGCCTTAATTTGTAGTACACTTTTTTATACTCATCACGAAAATACTGATACGAAAGATAAAACGAACCTATACGTGCTTTTT
>QQUM01000576.1 GCA_008501545.1 Calditrichota bacterium | reverse complement strand
AATCCCCCCGTGCCAAAATTCTACGCTCTCGACGGCAATAAACGCATCGATGTAACGACACACTTAACCGATGACGATCCGGCCACCCAATGGCACATCAAAACCGGAACGTCAACCGTTTTGTTACTCGATTTGCAAAAACAGCGGGAATTCAGCGCGCTGGTTATCGATTGGCCACAAGCAAATTTCGCCGATGCGTACGATGTTTTAATTTCAAGTGGTGGGACCAATTGGGATACGGTATATCGTGTAAATACGGGTGGCGGAGGCAAACGTTTTATCCATTTGCCGGATCAGGAAGGCCGATACATCAAGTTTGATTTCGCGCGAAGCGCTGCAAAACGAGTCACAATTTCGGGCATCGAGGTTAAAAACATTGACTTCGCACCAGACGCCAATGCGCTTTACAGTCGCATCGCCGGGACGCAACCGCGCGGCCGCTTTCCGCGATATTTTTACGACGAAGCATCTTATTGGACCGTCGTCGGCGTCAACCGGGACACGAAAGAAGCGCTTATCAATGCAGACGGTATGGTTGAAGTGGATAAAAGCAGTTTTTCTATTGAACCTTTCGTTTTTGTGGATTCCAGCCTGGTCACCTGGAATGACGTTGCGCTTTCACAAAGTTTGCAGGATGAATATTTGCCGATACCCTCGGTTTGGTGGAACCATGCAAAATTCATATTATCCACAGAAGTATTCGCCGATGGAGCAGCAGATAGTTCTGGTTTGTTTTTACGGTATACCCTGAAGAACGCAGGTCCGGATACGCTCGATGCTGTCGTTTTTCTTGCGCTGCGTCCTTTTCAAGTGAATCCGCCGTATCAATTTTTAAACACGCCCGGTGGCGTGGCAAAGCTGAAATCCATCAACTTCGGCAAGGATGGCATTTCCCTCAACCAGCAGAAACAAGTCATCCCAATGACACCACCGCAGGCATTTGGCTGTGCATCATTTGACGAAGGCGATATCAGTGAATTTCTTGCACAGGGAATTTTACCAGAAAATAAGCGCGTTGACGACATGTCAGGCCGGGCGTCGGCTGCATTAAAATATGCGATATCGCTTCCGCCATCCGCGAGCCGCTCGATCTATATCGCCATTCCATTTCATCCCGGGTTTTCCAACGCGTTGCCGGCTGACGAAAACATCGCCCGTCACTTTCAGAGCCAGCTCGCAAAAGTGAACGACTATTGGCGTGATAAAACCGGGCATGTTGTTTTCGATTTGCCGGCATCGGCGGACAAATTGATTCGTACCTTACGATCGAATCTCGCTTACATTCTCATCAATCGCGACGCTGCAGGCATTCAGCCGGGCTCGCGTTCCTACGAACGATCCTGGATTCGCGACGGCGCGCTTACCTCTTCAGCCCTGTTGAAAATGGGCATGAAAAAAGAAGTGCGCGAATTTTTAGACTGGTATTCCACCTATCAATACGCCGACGGCAAAATCCCCTGTGTTGTTGATACACGCGGACCGGATCCAGTACCGGAAAATGACAGCAATGGCGAATATATTTTCGCGCTGCTGCAATATTTTCATTTCACAGGCGATACAACCTGGCTGCGAGACAATTTTCCACATGTCCAACAGGCGGTGAATTATCTGGATTCACTCATTGCGCTGCGCAGCACGGATTACTACAAAAACGGTGGCGATTCCCTGCGCGCGTTTTATGGCCTGCTGCCGGAATCCATCAGCCACGAAGGCTATTCTGATCACCCGCGGCATTCTTACTGGGATGATTTTTTCGCCATGAAAGGACTGAAAGATGCAGTACGTATTGCGGAAATCTTGCATGAACATGAGAGTGTCGAAAAATTCCGCCGCTTGCGTGATGCGTTTAAAACAAATCTTTACAATTCCATTCAACTGGCCATTGAAAACCACGACATCGATTACATCCCCGGCTGTGTGGAGCTGGGCGATTTCGACGCCACTTCGACGACGATCGCGCTGCTGCCGTGCAATGAGCGAGACAACCTGCCGCAGCCTTATTTAAGCAACACATTTAACCGCTATTTTCAATTTGCACAAGATCGTTTTGATCCCGCATTTCAATGGCTCAACTACACGCCTTATGAATTGCGCACCGTGGGCACCTTTATTTATTTAAATCAACCACAGCGCGCCCATCGCTTGCTGGAATTCTTTTTCGCTGATCAGCGGCCCGCCGGTTGGAATCACTGGGCAGAGGTTGTCTGGCGCGAGCCGAAAACAGCAAAATTTATCGGTGATATGCCGCACACCTGGGTGGGCTCCGATTACATCAATGCCGTACGATCATTTTTTGCTTACGAAGACGAGCTTGCAGATGCGCTGGTCGTTGGAGCGGGTTTTTATCCGCAATGGTTTGATTCCCCAAACGGATTTTCATTTCAAAATTTGCCCACTTATTATGGCGAGCTGAATTTTTCCTGCAAAAAAGAAGCGAACGATTATTTCATCACCGTGTCCGGCGATTTGCAAATACCCAAAGGCGGCGTGTGCTTGCGAAATTGGTTTAAAGCGAAGGATGGGAAGGTTTTTGTGAATGG
>QQUM01000477.1 GCA_008501545.1 Calditrichota bacterium | reverse complement strand
CGTTGTCATTGAAACGGAAACCCATGAAAACTGCCAGAGTTGCCATGACTGCGATTCAGATGATGATAAAACCTGCCTGAAATGCCACGACACAAAAGAGAAGCCGCCATTTGATCACAAATCAACGGGCTGGGCGCTCAACAGGTATCATGAAAAGCTGCAATGTCTCGATTGCCACAGTGGCACACGCTTTTCTAAACGGGATAAAACCTGTACGGCATGCCATAATAACTGGGAACTCGGCAGTTTTGATCACAAAGTGACTGGTGTCGTATTTGATGAAGACCACGAAGAAAACGATTGTATGGATTGCCACATAGATAGAAAATTTGACCGGAAACCAACATGCTCTGAATGCCATGATGAAATATCGTGGCCGGAAAGGGTACCGGGTGAGCTGGTTAAATAAAATCCATATGGAAAAGGCGTCGGCGTCATTCCCTCATGCTTTTAGACGAAGCGTAGTTCGGCGTAAGCACAATAATCTACGTGAGTTAGCATCAACGAACGGTGGATTCCGGCTAAAATCTTGCCGGAATGACGCGATACAACACGTTTACAGCCGGAATCCAAATAGAGTCCAGCTCCAGGACGAGAGCCTGTCATGATTAACCAAAAGATGAACCAATGTTTAACAAAATAGTTCTCAAATTAATATTCGCGGTTGGCATTTGCATCACGATCATCATTGGAAGTTTTGCCTATTTGAATGTGGAAACGCAAAACGATATCCTGCTTAAGGAGACGGAACGCCATGCGTACCAGCAAAGCGAAACCGTTCGCAGTAGTACTAAATTTGGCATGTTGCTCAACGAACGCGAACACGTTCACGAAATAATCAATGCAATTGGCAAAAAAAGCGGGATCAAAGAGATCAGGATATTCAACAAGGAAGGTGAGATTATATACTCATCGAATCCATTGCATATCGGCGTAATGGTCGACAAAAATGGCGAAGCCTGCTATACATGCCATGAATCGGATGAACCATTGCAAAAACTTGCGATCCCTGATCGCAGTCGAATATTCGTATCGGATTCCGGGCGTGTGATGGGAATGATCAATCCTATCTACAATGAGCCATCCTGCTATGAAGCTGACTGCCACGCGCATGCGGCAGACCAAACCGTGCTCGGCGTCCTGGATGTGACAGTCAGCCTGACGGAAATCGATAATGCGATCGGCTATGCTAAAGTCCGTATGTTCCTGTTTGCACTCATTGCCATTATCGCAATAAGCAGTGTCTTGCTGTATTTCGTTCGCATCTGGGTTGACAAGCCGGTTCAAAAACTGGTCGAAGCAACCAAAACTGTTGCTTCAGGGAATCTTAATCCCACCCTGGTGATGAACAGCAACGATGAACTGGGCACACTGGCGCGCTCCTTCAACAATATGACAAAAAAACTCGCCGAAGCACGTATGCAACTTTTTCAATCAGATAAAATGGCATCTTTGGGCAGACTGGCTGCGGGCGTTGCACACGAGATCAACAATCCGCTTACTGGCATCTTAACCTATTCCAGTTTTCTGTTGAAACGAACAAAAAACCAGCCTGAATTTCAGGAGGATCTTACGGTTATCGTTCGTGAGACGAAACGCAGCAGGGAAATAGTCAAAGGTTTGCTTGATTTTGCACGGCAATCCATTCCGAAAAAAAACAACGCCAACATAAATGATGTGATCAATCGTGCAGCCGACGTCATCGAAAATCAGCTCAGCATCAATCACATAAAACTCATCAAAAACCTGGATGAATCCCTGCCGGACATCACCATTGATGCCAACCAGATGCAGCAGGTCATCATAAACCTCATCGTGAATGCCATCCATGCCAGTGACAAAAATGGCGGCGATATCACAGTGACAACGAAACTTATCAGTCTGGCGCCATGGGGAATTGTACGGGTAAAAAACGCATTTTGTCCCAAAGGCCACGACTTGATGGATACTTCCATTAAAGTCAAAGGAATGCCATCAATTCGGGTGCTAGCGAAAGCAGATGATCGGGAAGGCTATATCAATCTTGATCCGGTATACGGCAAAACCCGAAATATCTATGGCATAAAAATTAAAGATAAAGCAAAAGTCGAAATCTCCTGCCCGACCTGCAATACTTCCTTGCTGGATAAAAATAAAAAATGCCCAATTTGTGACAGTCCGGTTTACGCCTTCGAAGTGCAGAATAAAGGCCATTTTGAAGGCTGTACAGTTAAAGGTGGTGAATGGCAATATTGGGATGCCGTCGAAAAAGAAGGCAAAAAAACATATGCAGAAATAACTGTTGCAGACCATGGTTGCGGGATTCCACAGGAAAATTTAGGAAAAATATTTGAGCCATTTTACACCACAAAAGGCCAAAAAGGGACCGGTCTTGGCCTGGCTGTTATCTGGGGCATCATCGATAACCATAACGGCCGAATCACAGTGGAAAGTGAAGTGGGCAAAGGGACGGTTTTTACCATCCGTCTGCCAATTGGAAAATAGCACGTTGAGGTATATCATTCATGAAGAAAAATCCAAAAATTTGCGCCATAGATGACGAG
>QQUM01000275.1 GCA_008501545.1 Calditrichota bacterium | reverse complement strand
AAAGATACGGTTATCCTCACCGCGATGAATTGTTCCAATACGGAAAAAATTGCTCTGCTTTTTAAAATCTTTGTCGATCAGCAGCGTGGTTTGCTGCCCTTCCACCAGGCAAATTCGTATTTCAAATTGTTGCTCATGGCACGCGATGAATATGTCAAATTTTCTACCTTCGGCGCGAAATTGCACATGGGATGTTAAATGCTCATCTGACGCGCCCATGAATTTTCGTACCGTTGTTGAAAAGTCAACCGGATTCTTCTTCAGCCAGGCGATCAGTTCAGGGTAAATTGGTGCAATTTCTTTTATCTGTGGTGTAATCTCAATTTCCGGCGATTCCGGTGGCTCAGTCACGATTACATCAGGCTTCACATCAACTCTGTTGGGTACGTTTATGCTTGGGACACTGGTGATGGGTCCCGTGGACTGCACGCCCAGACTGCTCGATCTGTCAATATCCAAATCTTCGCGGTCACGTTTTCCCGGCACACCCGGATTGGATTTCGGTACAATTATACGCGAAGGTGCATTCGTCCTGGCTGTCACCTGCTGAAAAACCACACCTTCATTTGACGAACCAACCTCCAGTGCAGGTGGTGCTTTTGTTTGCCATGGAAAGGTTTGTGGCTGGCTTTTTTTGTTTAATTTTGGTTGAGATCGTCCTGAAAACTGATTTTCATACTCACTGAGATCAACCTTTTTCTGCCGCACAACCTCAGGTTTTTTATACCTTGGCTTCGGTGGTTCCTTTTTTTGTGGTTTAATTTCCACTTTTTCTGGCAAAAATTTCTTAATGACATCCGTGTCAACAATCATTACATCCTCCTGTATCTTTTTCTTCAGGATTTTTTGTTCCGGAACGGGTGTTCCGGCCAGAACCTGATACATGAGGAGCATGATAATCACCGTTACCACGAGATTGAGAGAGTCCTGACTCCAGGTACGAATTTTTTTTCTAAAGGGAGGCATAATCAAAAGCCAGATTTCGTGTTAAGCCGTACTTGCGGCATAAGTCGATCACATCAACAGTCATTTGTACGGCAGAGTCGACATGCGGCTCGATGAAAACCAGCATCTGTTCTTTTTGCCCTGCATATTTTTCAATACTTGCTTTAAAATAACCTTCCAATTCCAGCAGACTTGCAGCTTCTTTTGGAATCCGATCTTCGATAAATTCAAAGGAAGATTCATCGCCGATTTTCACAACCAGGGGAATAATTTTCTGCGTGCCGGCTTCACCTTCGACAAGGGTAGGTAACTTTATCAATGCATTTACTTTTAAATCACTAATCGAAATAAAGCCAAACAGAATAATCAAAGTAATATCGATTAGCCGAATAATGAAACCGCCTTTGTTCATCCTGTTTTTAATCCTTTTTCACACATAGTTTTCATTCATCAACTTTCTTTACATCGATTCCTTTGGCAATATTCAATCTATCGCAAATTGCTGCGACTTGCATTGTGTAACGAATCGCGGTTTCTTTGTGTGGGCGAATCCGTACACGAAAGGAACCGCCCGCATCGGATGCCTTTGCTTGCATTTGCTGCAGGTATTGCTCCAACTTCTCCGTTGAATCCAATTTAATGCGGCCGTGCTTTAGAATATATTGCCCTTGCTTCGTTATCCCGACAACGACAATTTCTTCTTCGGCTGGTGCTTTATTTGGTGTAAGTTTGCTTGTAGGCAGTTGAATATCGGCTTGATCACTCACTTCAGATATGGAAATAAATCCGAACAGCAATATCAGCACAACATCGATCAACCTAATCATCATGCCGCCGCCGACCACGCCGTCTCTCCTCTTCTGGTGTTGCCATGGCATCAAAGATGACTGGCATTTTTCCAAGTCCGTCTGCAACCGTTGTTACCTGGTTAAATCCGGGTGTTTCACCCAGGATGAAACTGACTTCAACGATACCTTCTTTGTCTGTTATCACTTCAAGCCGTATTTTTTCACTCACGATGCTCGATTTCAAGCGGCCAAGAAAGCCATTTGTGTGAACACCATTGTTCTCTTCACTCATGTTGACAAATTTCCCGTCCCCCTTCGTCACAACAAAAGAGACCAAATGATTCGGGATCGGATTGTTGAAGGAATCATAAACACACAACGAGAATGGATTGGGCAAAACCTGTCCAATTATTCCTGACTGGTGATTTCCACCCAATTGTTCAATTCGAGCTGGTGGTCCCGGAGTGCCGCTGACGAGAAATGTGAGTTTGTCATCGTCCTTGTCGGCGATATAGGCTTGTATTTTACGCTCGCCGATATGGGAATCGAGCTGAAAGTGCGCCGAAGCCTCACCCTTTTTATTCGATACTGTCTTAAATTTACTTTTTCTGCCGGGGAAATGACCGCCGTTTCCGTCCAATTCAAACATGACATCGATGCCCTCAAGCGGGACACCGTTTATATTATAGACTTGCAGCGTCAGCGGTTTTGTCAGCGGAAGCCCCACGACCGATTCCTGTTCAAGGGTGCTTATCGGTTTGCAGCTCATCCCATCAAGTGTTACCGTATTGCTATTCGGTTCATACTTCAGC
>QQUM01000484.1 GCA_008501545.1 Calditrichota bacterium | reverse complement strand
TTGCAGAAGGCGATCTGGATTACCGCATGACAGTGCATTCCGACGATGAAGTCGGGCAATTGGTGCATGCATTTAATGTCATGATAGAACGGGTGAAGGATAAACAGGAGCAGGTTGTCGAGCTGGAAAAAAAAGCGGCCTGGCGGGAAATGGCGCGAATTCTGGCACATGAAATTAAAAATCCACTCACGCCAATTCAGCTGATGATTCAGCAACTGCACGACCAATACAAAGGCGATGATCCAGTCTATGCAGAAGTCCTGAACGAATGTACCGAAATCATCACCGACGAAATCGGCACACTGCAAAACCTGGTGCGCTCTTTCTCCGAGTTTGCCCGCATGCCCGAAATGCAGAAAGAACCGGCCGATCTGAATGCGATAATCAGGGAAGTGGCAAAATTATATACCGATACTACAATTGCACTGGCGCTGGACCCTGCACTGCCAAAACTGCTTTTGGATGAACAGCAATTCCGGCGAATATTTAAAAACTTCATCGAGAACAGCCGCGCGGCCATAACACAGAAAGGGCAGGGGAGTATTACGATTCGCTCGTCAGTTGAACAGGACAGTGTCATCGTTCGTGTTTCCGATTCGGGCGCCGGCATCAAAGATGATGTGCTGCAACGCATCTTCGAACCCCACTATTCGACCAAAAAACACGGCATGGGCCTCGGTCTGGCGATCGTCAAGCGCATCGTTCAGGAACACGATGGGACGATTTCGGTGAGCAGTGAAGAAGGGAAAGGGACGGAGTTTGTGATTAGTATGAATAAAAGGAGAGGAAAGGTTCGATAATCAATTTCCAATACTCAAATCCAATATCCAATTTTCAAATGAGAATTGTGTGTGATTAAGTGAAGGCTCACCAGTTGTTATCCTGTAAGGATCTTTTTCGAACCTAAGTAATTTTTTGTCCCAAAACGATTTTTTTATTTTACTTGAATATTGAAAATTGAATATTGAAAATTGAGTATTGGACTTGGTTATTGGTTATTGGTTATTGGTTATTGGTTATTGGTTATTGGTTATTGGTTATTGGTTTTGGCTATTGAATTTTTAGCCACAAATAAAGGGAAATTAAATGCCCAAATATGGCTTGCTCGTTGTTGATGACGAAAAAAACATCCGCCGTTCCATCAAAATGATTTGCACTTCCGAAGGCTACCAGGTGGAGGTGGCTGCTGACGGCAAGGAAGCTTTGCAGATGCTCGCTGGTAAAAATATCGCGCTGGTCTTGCTCGATATCAATTTGCCCGGCGATGATGGACTGGAAATTCTCTCGCAGATCAAATCGAAATACCCGCTGGTTGTGGTCATCATGATTACCGGCTTTGCGACCATTCAAAATGCCGTGGAAGCGACAAAACGTGGCGCGTACGATTTCTTCGAAAAACCGGTTTCCAAAGAAAAATTACTCATCACCATAAAAAATGCCCTGCAAAATCTGCGTCTGCAAGATGAAAATCGCCAGTTGAAAAGCGACATGCTCGGCGATACCGAAATGGTTGGGCAAAGCAAACTGGCGAAAAGCATCACGGTGCAAATAATGAAGGTCGCGCCCACCGACGGCCGTGTGCTGATTCTCGGCGAAAGCGGCACCGGCAAAGAACTCATCGCCCGTGCGATCCATAAAAACAGCCGCCGCAAAGACAAACCCTTTGTGAAATTGAACTGCGCTGCTATTCCGGAAGAGTTGATTGAAAGCGAACTTTTTGGCAGCATGAAAGGCGCATTTACCGGAGCGACTGAAAACCGGCAGGGCAAATTCAGCGCAGCCGATGGTGGCACACTGTTTCTCGACGAAATTGGCGACATGAGCCTGAAAGTGCAGGCCAAAGTACTGCGTGTTTTGCAGGAAGGCGAGTTTGAAAAAGTCGGTGGCCAGCAAACGGAGAAAGTCGATGTGCGTATTTTGGCAGCGACCAACAAAGACCTGCAGGATGAAGTCAGTCTCGGCCGTTTCCGCGAAGACCTGTATTTTCGTCTCAATGTGGTGCCGATCCTTTCTGCGCCGTTACGTGAAAGACCCGAGGATATTCCGGAACTCGTCACCTATTTTCTGCAAGAATTCTGCCCTGAATATGGCACTCCCATGAAAACCGTCGATGCGCAAGCGATGGAAGTCCTGCAGAAATATCCCTGGCCAGGCAATATCCGCGAGCTGAAAAACACCATCGAGCGTCTGGTGATTATGACGGCAGGAGATACGATCACTGTCGATGATTTGCCAGACCAGTTGCAAGGGAAGTTTGTTGTTGATGAAGCTACATTTTATGCAAATCCGACCCTCAAAGAATTGCGCGACAAAACCGAGCGCGACTACATCGTTTTCACCCTCGACAAACACGACTGGAACATCAGCCAATGCGCCCGCGTGCTCGGTATCGACAGGACGAACTTGCATAAAAAGATGAATGCGTTGGGGATAGGGAAGAAATAGGCACTCGTTCACAGGCTCTTTTCTGGTGTCGTACCAGTATTTCGTATTTCCCCAATTTGTCATCCTGCCAGGGATCTTTTTGGAACCTGCCTCAATATCTAAACAAC
>QQUM01000448.1 GCA_008501545.1 Calditrichota bacterium | reverse complement strand
TGAGACCTTTTTATTTAATAGCGTTGATAAGGTCTTGGCAACATTGCCACTTTTTAATACCCTGGGCCAGTTTGTAGCGATGAATGTACCGATCGCGGTTGGCGCCTCTATTGTTTTACACTCGAAATTTGACAGCCGGTTCGTACTTGATGCAATAGAAAATGAAAAAATCACAGTATTCCCTGGTGTCCCCACAATATTCGATGCGATTCTGAAAGATTTACCAGAGCACTCCTTCGATCAGAATCTTCGACTATGTTTGTCCAGCGGTGCACCGCTGTCAGAATATACTTTTACACAGTTTCAAAATAAACTCAATGTTCCTATCATCGAGGGATACGGCTTGTCTGAATGTTCTCCGCTGGTTACGTCAAATAGAATTTATCGTGAGCAGAAACATGGAACTGTTGGATGGCCTTTGCCTGATGTCGATTTGAAGATTGTCGATGAAAAGCAGCAGGAAGTATTGCCGGGTGAAATAGGTGAGATCATGATCCGCAGTAAACAAGTCATGCGTTTTTACCTGAATAATCCGCAGACAACAAAGGAAGTACTCCACGACGACTGGTTAAATACTGGTGATGTGGGGAAATTAGATAAGGATGGCTATCTTTGTCTGGTAGATCGAAAAAAAGATTTGATTTTAAAAGGCGGATTTCATGTCTATCCGAAAGAGATTGAAGCGATTCTAAATGAACACCCGAAAGTATTGCAATCAGCTGTAATCGGCCAGACAACAATTGATTCAAATGAATGCATAACCGCCTATGTGTTATTGCAACCAGGTGAACGGGCAAGAGTCGAAGAATTAAAGCATTACTGCGCAGAAAACCTGGCAGCATACAAGTGCCCTGAGAAAATCGAATTTCGTGATGAATTGCCTAAAAGCAGTTCTGGTAAAATTCTAAAACGTGCTTTAAAAGGAAGTAGAATCTAAATCGCGTTACAGATGCAGGAGTGGCCGCAAAAACACAATAGATACGCCTGATCAATAGAAGAGAAAATGTAACTTTAATAAATAATAAAAATCATAGCAGCGGAATGTCGTTGTCCTTTTTGAGGATATAGACCCAACATTCAGAGTCGCTGTCACGACAGATCACTAACTTTTCTGAAGATTTAACCTGTGTAAACAGGGGAGGCTATTTTGAAAGAATATTCAACAGATATGATTCGGAACATTGCACTCGTCTCACATGCTACGACGGGAAAAACTTCCCTTGCCGAGGCAATGCTTTATTCCTCAAAACAAATCAACCGCATGGGATCGATTGACGATGGCACCACAGCTTCGGATTACCATGAAGATGAAATTGACCGCAAGTTTTCTATTTCCACGTCTTTGATCCATTGTTTATGGAATGACAAGAAAATTAATATCGTCGACACACCGGGATATTCCGATTTTATTGGTGAAGCAGTAGGGGCCCTCGGCGTTGTTGAAACAGCCGTTATATTGATCAATGCAGTTGCAGGTGTCGAAGTAGGAACTGAATCTATTTATAAGCTGGCCGAGAAGAATAAAAATTCCTGTGTGTTTTTCATCAATTTGTGTGATCGAGAACATTCCAGTTTTGAAAACGCTGTGAGTAGTATTCAGGAATCATATGGCGCTGGCGCAATACCCGTGCAAATCGCTGTCAACTGCGGCGAAGGATTTAACAAAATAATCGACTTACTGCGAATGAAATTGTTGACTTTCGATGACAATGGGAAAGCGACAGCCAGTAACATCCCTGGTGATTTGCAGGATCAGGCTGAAGCAGCACGTGAAAGCTTTATCGAGGCTGTTGCCGAGACCGATGATGCCTTGATGGAGAAATTTTTTGAAGAGGGAACCCTGCAAACCGAAGACCTCAAAACAGGGCTGCAAAAAGGGATTGAAGAGAGTAAAATTTATCCAATTCTCGTTGGAGCAGCTACAAAAGCGATCGGATCTGAGCAATTGCTGGAATTCGTTGCGGAATATTGTCCAACACCAACGAAAAACGCTGAAGCAGTTGGTACAAATTCCAATGGTGAAGGTGAGGTGAAATTTCCCGCAACAAAAGAAGGATCGTTGTCCGCACAAGTATTTAAAACCGTTTCTGAACAGCATCTCGGGGAATTGACTTATCTTCGCGTATTTTCCGGAGAAATGCACTCGAGCACGGAAGTATTTAACTCCAGCCGGAATAAAGCCGAAAAAATTGGTCAGCTTTATGTTATGAGTGGCAAGAAAAGAACAGATGTGCCTGCACTGGCTGCAGGTGATATTGGCGCGGCTGTGAAGCTTAAGGATACGCATACCGGGAACACCTTGTGTCTGAAGTCGAATCAAATCCTGTTGCCACCGATTGATTTCCCGGATCCTGTCATTCGCACGGCGATCGAGGCGAAGACAAAAGGTGAAGAAGAAAAAATTGCAACCGGATTATCGACACTACACGAGGAAGATCCCACGTTCATTGTTACTGTCGATCCTGAACTTCATCAGACGATCTTGTCCGGACAGGGTGAGTTGCATCTTGATGTTATCGTTCGCAAACTCACAGAGAAATACGGTACGGAAGTT
>QQUM01000540.1 GCA_008501545.1 Calditrichota bacterium | reverse complement strand
ACAATGGTCGAGACGACACGTGACATCCCGGCGATGCCGCAAATTTGGGTAAAAATTCGTGAAATGACGCAACATTTAAATATTTCCGCTGCAGCCATTGCAAATGAAATATTGAAAGACCAGGGAATGACCTCACGAATTTTAAAAGCGGCCAACTCAGCTACTTATGCCGGTTACAACCAGCGAATAACGACGGTTACAAATGCTATTGTATTGTTAGGTTTTAATGAAGTCCGTAATATCGTTGTCGGACTTGCAGTTTATAACATGCTTGAAAAGCTAAAGCATAACAAAAGATTTAAGTTTAAGGAATTTTGGATGCACAGCCTTGCAACGGCTGTCGCGGCGCGTATGATTGCAGAGTTGGTGCAGTATAAAAATACCGAAGAAGCATTTGTTGCCGGACTTTTGCATGACGTGGGGAAGCTCGTCATTAGTCAGCTGATGCCAAAACAATATGATGAAGTGCTCTTGCTCACGGAAAATGGTGAATCGGACATCGTTGCCGAGGATAACATTTTCCATGTGGATCATCAGGTCATTGGTCAGTGGCTGGCGGAGCGCTGGCATTTACCAGAAGTGCTGGTTTATGCCTGCTCGATGCATCACAGGCTCGAACTGGATAATCGGCAAAAAAGCAGGTTTCGCATTGTTGATATTGTCAGTGTTGCCAATGACATGGCCCATCTAATATTTTGTTCGAACAAAAATGAGCGAAAACAGGATGCACAAAAATGCCAAAACAAAGCGCTTTCTCTCCTGACAATATCGAAAGATAATTGGTCCCGGATCATTCGTAATCTGGCGGATAACGTCCGCAAAGAGATCGAAGAATATAATTTATCTGAAACTGATTTTGAAAATTTGCTGACGACGTTCGATGACGACGAACTGGAAGAGTATCAAACAGAAAAACTCTATCAGGAAATGAACCATGAACTGAACGAACGTGTTCGCGAATTAAGTACCCTCAATGATTTTTCTTCTGCATTACTCGAGGTTGAAAACCAGGATCAGATACAAAATTTACTGCTGGAAAGTATTTATCGCGGAATTGCTTTTAACCGGGTTCTTTTGTTTAGCCCTGACAAAAAGGGCGATCTTGTGGCAGTTGCAGGATTTGGTGCAGAAGTAAACAAGCTGATTGGCACTGCCAAACTTGATAAGAAAAAAGGCGGTGTTATCGTTCAAAGTTTCACTGAAAAAAAAGCAACGAATGTCCTCAATGCGGCATCGCATCTTTTTGCCGATATGGTTTCACAGCAGGAACTCAATATCTTGCGGTGTGCCAGTTTTGCCTGCGTCCCTCTGGCTGCTAATGATAGATCGCTTGGCATTATCGTTGTGGACAACCACATATCTTCTGATCCCGTACAGGATCAGCGTTTGAGCACGGTTGTTACTTTTTGCAATCAGGCCAGTTTAGTCTTGAAACGGTTGATATAAAGCGAATTGCAGGTTTGTATCTTTTTTAATTCCCTCCCTCAATATATGATCCCACACTAAAAATCACTTTTTGTTTGTGTACAAATAAAGTACATTCGGTGCAGTGTGCCGTCGATCTATGGGGATTGAAAACTGTGTGAACGTTTGAAAAAGAAATTAAATTGCGTATGGAAAAAATAAAGATAAAAGATTTGACTCAGGCAGAATTGGAAGAAACAATTCTTGCCATGGGTGAGAAAAAATATCGTGCACGACAGATTTATGAATGGCTGTTTGTGCATAATATAAATTCATTCGACGCGATGGAGAACATTCCAAAATCCTTCCGGCAGCGCCTGGCTGAAAAGTTTGTATTGCGCACGATTGAACATGTTACAACCAAAACATCGCCGGATGGTGAGACGATGAAGTTGCTGTTCCGTTTGCACGATGGCCACCTCATAGAAACAGTGTTGATGCTCTCTGATCACGGACGGACTATTTGTGTTTCGACGCAGGTTGGCTGTCCGATCGATTGTAAATTCTGCGCGACCGGCATGATGGGATTAATGCGCAATTTGACTTCTGGTGAAATTCTTGACCAGGTGTTATTTGTCGAAAATTTGAGTGGTGAAAAGATAACGAATATCGTTGTGATGGGGATGGGTGAACCCTTTTTGAATTATGAGAATTTAATGCAGGCGCTCGATATTTTGACAGCCGAGGATGGTAGAAATATGGCACAGAAAAAGATCGTCGTCTCTACGAGCGGTGTCGTCCCGAAAATAGAGCAATTTATTGCGGAGCGTAGAAAGTATCGTTTGGCTATCTCACTCAATGCACCTTCCGACGCATTGCGTGACCAGATTATGCCATTGAATAAAAAATGGCCTTTGGAGGAATTACTTGCCGTTGTAAAGCAGTATACACAGGCTGCGCGTGAACGCATAACCTTTGAATATGTATTGCTTGCTGGTGTGAATGATCGACTGGAAGATGCACGAGCGCTTCGAAAAATTGTGCAGGAATTTGATTGTGTACTCAACCTGATTCCGTTTAATACGACGTACAGTGTTTATCGCCGGCCGGAAAAAGATGCTATATTCGCGTTTTATAAAGAGTTTGAAGGTT
>QQUM01000213.1 GCA_008501545.1 Calditrichota bacterium | reverse complement strand
ATGCCCATCGAGAGCGTTGAGCCACTGCGTGAAATACCGGGCAGAATTGCGAAAGCCTGCGAAACGCCCATAATCAGGCTGCGCTTGAAGTTCATCTCACCCTTCGACCTTAAACCGAGACGGGAAAGCAACAGAACGAATCCCGTGACGATGAGCAAATAAGCAGCCAACAGTGGATCACTAAAAGCGGCTTCTATTCTATCTTTAAAAAAGAGCCCGATAGCCACAGCCGGAATCGTTGCCCAGACAATAAACGAGACATAGCGCAAAGCCTCTTCCTTCTCAGGATCACGTTCCGAAAATTGTTTTCTACTCGGAATGAGGCCGATTAATCCTTTGAGAAGCCAGACAACATCCTGACGAAAAGCAGAAATGACAGCGAACAAAGTTCCGAGGTGCACAACAACTTCAAATAAAATGCCATTTTCAGAAATACCCAAAACAGCTTTCCCCAAAGTGAGATGGCCCGAGCTCGAAACCGGCAAAAATTCAGTTAATCCCTGTACTAATCCTAAAATAATTGCGTGTAAAATTGACACTTACTTTCTCCGTGGTTGAAAATCGTATCCAGTTCGTTTCCTCAACGTAACATGGCATGTGTTGGTTTATTTGGTATTTTGGAACTATACATACGGGGATGCTTTTTGCGCAGGGCGAATAAAAATGAAAGAAAATCTAAAAAAACACAGACACTTGCAAGCCATTTTTTCTACCTGTTTTCATCCGGTTCGGTAAATTTTGTCCATAATTCTGACACCGATAACACATTCATGAACCGGTAATCCTGCATTCATAATGATTCAAATCGAGACCAATTCATAACGTGAAGAATTAGAATATCTGCGCACACCTAACCCTGATTATCGTATTACGAAGAAATATTATCTGCTTAAGTTAATAACTTTTTGCAGATTTATCGGAGCATCTTCCCCAATTGTCCAATCGGCAAAATTGAGCTGCTTATGTTCGTAGTCCCACCCACGAAAATAATGCTGCTGCGCTGGAAAAAATTTTGTATATTCCATGAATTCATTTAGCAAATCGAAACGAACCGCTAACTTCAAATCCAATCCCAAAATGAAGAAAAAATCGATTTTTTTAATCCTTATTTCGTTGGTCATTATGCTTTTCTCATCATGCAAACAGAAGCCTGTTTCATCCTCTGACCTGATTCTCAAAAACGGGCGCATTTGGACTGCAGATCCAGACCAACCATGGGCAGAGGCACTGGTTGTCCAGAATGGTTTCCTGCTCTACGTTGGTGAAAATTCGGTTGCCGATGCCTACCGAACAGGCGAAATGCAGCACATTGACGCTGCTGGAAAATTAGTTGTTCCCGGCTTTATCGATAGCCATGTGCACTTCATTACCGGAGGCTTCCGACTTGCATCCGTGCAATTGCGTGACGCAAAGACACCGGAGAAATTCGCACGTCGTATAGGCGAATTTGCTGAAACAGTTCCGGCGGGTACGTGGATTACCGGTGGCGACTGGGATCACGAACTGTGGGGTGGCGAACTCCCTAAAGCGGAGTGGATCGATGAGCTGACGCCAGACAATCCCGTTTTTGTCAGCCGGCTGGACGGGCATATGGCATTGGCCAATTCGCTGGCTTTGCACATGGCTGAAATCGATAAAAACACAGCTGAAGTAGACGGAGGTGAAATTATCCGCGATGAGGATAACTGGCCCAGCGGTGTGTTAAAAGACAATGCCATGAACCTCATGTGGCAAATAATGCCAGAGCCACCAGCAGAAATGAAAGAACGCGCTCTGAAAGCCGCGATGGACTACGTAGCTGCGCAGGGCGTCACGAGCGTGCATCAGATGGGTGGCTGGGGAGAATTAGAAACGCTGGAACGTGCCCGCGACAAAGACATTCTCAAAACGCGTGTTTACGTCTCGGTTCCTCTGCCAACGTGGAAGAAACTCAGCGACTACATCCAAAAAAACGGTGCCGGAGACGAACGGCTAAAAATTGGCGGGCTCAAGGGCTTCGTCGATGGCTCCCTCGGTTCGCATACAGCAGCATTTTTTGCTCCGTACACAGACGATCCAACAAGTCATGGTTTCTTCGTTAATGAAAAACGAGAACTCTACGACTGGATTTCCCATGCCGATAAAGAAGGGCTGCAAGCCGTCATTCACGCTATTGGTGACAGCGCCATCAGCACGCTCATCGATGTTTTTGAGCAAGTCGCAAAAGAAAACGGCGAGCGCGATCGACGCTTTCGTATCGAACATTCACAACATATTGCGCCCAAGGATTTCATGCGTTTTGCAAAAAACAACATCATTGCCAGTATGCAACCCTACCACGCCATCGACGACGGGCGCTGGGCGGAGAAAGTGATCGGCCCGGAACGCATCAAACAAACATACGCCTTTCGCTCGCTTCTGGATGCCGGCGTAAAACTGGCCTTTGGTAGTGATTGGTTTGTCGCTCCCCCGACACCACTTGAGGGCATTTACGCAGCCGTTACCCGGCGCACGCTCGATGGAATGAATCCAGATGGCTGGGTACCGCAGGAAAAAATTACTGTTGAAGAAGCGCTG
>QQUM01000392.1 GCA_008501545.1 Calditrichota bacterium | reverse complement strand
GCAAATGGAAAAAAATGATGTTTTGTACACCTTCGAGTCGGTTTATTGAGTGTTTTTTGAACAGCTTCAAACTCAGCATAAGTAATCATAGGTTCATGCTTACCTTTATAAAGCTCTCCACCGTGAAACATCCAGCCATAATAAAACGGACTATTGAAAATGCTATATCCTGCACTCCGACTTAATGGCTTGCCACCTTGCCGTTTTGATTTACGTGTGCGTAATCCCCATTCAGTATTGGCAATCTCAGTGATTTGGGGTACAGTGTGAGTACCAGCAAGCATCATATCCCACATTTTTCGCACAATTGCAAATCGTTCTGGATCTTTTACAATAGTTCTTGTATTACGGTCATTCATATATCCAATAGGCGCTTTGCTGGGGAACTCACCTTTATCAAGCTTAGCACGGAGACCACGTTTGACATCTACACTGAGCTTATCTACAAAGTACTTTGATTGGCCAAAGATAATATTGAGCATCCATTTACCTTCTGGCGAATTGTCAAAAAAATAGGAACCAAATTTTAGATTCTTAATGATCCCCTCATCAAGCAGATGAATGATTTTACCTCCATCAACTGAGTTTCTTGCCAATCGATCTGGATGCCAGGCAATGATGCCGTCAGCTTTTCCTCGTTCAATCAACTTTAGCATTTTATTAAACACTGTCCGACCAGGTGATTTTGCACTATAAGATTCTTCAAGAATATCAACAATAGTGAGCTGTTCATGCTCACTGAATTTTTGCAGTATTTCTTTCTTTTGTGATTCAATTGAAAGTACTTGCCGGTCTTCAGCTTCCTGAGATTTGCGGCAATAGATGAAGTAGCGATTCATAGGATTGAAAAGATTAGTCGGGGGAAGATAACACTGGAATATCACTTTTTGGAATCGGTTTGGCAATGATTTTAAACAAAACCAAAAGTCGTGATGCCATCAATTCCGCATCTTCCCACAATAATTTTTCACCGAATTCCTGTTCATAGATATCCTGGAATTCTTTTATTGCTTCATTAGGAAGTTTCATAGACGTACACAGTAAATTAACTCATCTATTTAAAGTGTACGTCTATTCTGAATCAGAAGTAGACTGCAAAATATACCCGATGGAGCATAATTGAAAACGATTTAATGGAAAGATGTAAAGAACTGGCGATGGTTCACTTACATGATAACATTAACAGCTGTTTTTGAGAGGATACTGATTTTGTGGATAAGTTTAGAGTCCGTTTAATGAGTTCTAAAAAGTAGCGTCGATACCGTCGAAGCCTTGTCAATCGCTAATGTTGGTGACTTTTGGCCGACGCTATTTAATATATGCCTCCGTTTTAGCGTCGATCGTAGCGTCGCTGATTTTTTGGCCAAACTCAGTGGATTACGACGCTACGTCGCTTTCGACGCCATTCCCCGGTATTTTGTTTACTGTGATTCTTCTTTGTTTCCCTCGAATTTCATTGATTATCTGAATTCCATCTAGAGCTAAATTGGTTTTGAACTCATTTAATCGTCTGACAAGAATATGTGCAGCTTTCGGCCATGATTTTTCTCTGAAAGTGTTGATACCCTGTTCTTGTGCTGCATAAGAGAGTGCATTTAGTAATTCGGTTGGTGTTCCTGACCATTGCTTTTCCCTGTCGATAAATCGCCCTAGTATTGACGCAATTAGACTATCGCTGAGTATTTGCTCATTCTGCCTGGACATATTGTTTGCATAAGCCGTAAGAAAAGCTTCCTTGGTTTCTCCCAGAGCCTGCGCAATTGCACATCCCCAAACTGCGAAATCAGCCATGCGGGGATATTTTTGAAGTTTGATGGTTGGCATAATATGCAGGGTTTTAACCAATGTATTAAAAATGCCACCCATGATTGCAGGTTTTTCTTGCTCGAACTGCTGCCATAAAACTTTTTCGGGTTTGCGCTCGATTTCAGAAATACGATCCAGCTCAATTAGAATACTACGTTCTAATAAATCTGGTCGGTTGATCACTTGATTGATGCCATTTAGACCAATGCAACGCATAAACGCATAAATGATATCTTTATCATTTGTAAAGAGTTTGCGCTTAGTAAAACCATCTCCGGTAACGGCTTTGCAGAGAGTGTCAGACATCCAATAGGGCAGGGTGGAGATATTATCAAAAAACAAGGCCCAATGATGTTCCAGGAGTTGGACAAAACCAGGTAAATCTTGTGGGAAATGTGGTGTTTCTAACAATGAAGGATCAATAAGCTTTTTAAGTATTCTGCACAGACCTGATTTGGCAGAGCCTTGTTGTCCATAAATAGCCAGGACAGGGTGGGGAAAATCAGGAATAAAACAGGAAACCAGAAAGACCAGCAATAAAAGTTGCTGGTCTTTATTTTTTATATTAACAAACTGCAGTAGTTTCCGAATATCTCCTGGTGGCGTTGGCTCACATTGCGATCTTTGATGTTCCTGGCGTTTAAATAGAACAGATGGGTCGTCTACTATACACCAATCATTGGCAGTGACTTTAACCGCACGCCACCTATTATCTGTCAAATCATACCACAGTTCATTTTCCTGAAACGCGA
>QQUM01000055.1 GCA_008501545.1 Calditrichota bacterium | reverse complement strand
TTGACTGTTAACATCCGTGTCGCCATTCCTTCTGTGAATATTCGCGTTGACTATGTTGGGATAATGGCCTTCATTTATATCCAATTCGAAACCCGTTTCACCGCTGGAAGAGGACCAGTTTCTTTCCCATAACCAGAATGAATTGTTGGTTCCCGTGGCACCGGCGTATTTGTACCTGCATTCAAAATAACCGTATTTAAAGGTTTCTTTTGTCCAGATATTGCCGCAGGTCCAGTTCTGCCCACCGCGGGATTCTTTTTTGGCTTTCAATTCCAGAATGCCATCGCGCACTTCGGCATTTTCTCTCCAGCGACTGCAAAGGATATGACCGCTGGGCCCATTTTGCGATACCCAGGTGTCTTCAAGATTAGCGTCCGCATAGTCAAACTCATCGTTCCAGACGAGTTCCCATTTGGATGAATCCTGCCCCATTGGCACGAATGACTGCACAGGATTCGTTTCCGGCTTTGGGCTGGCCGGATCTTCTGTTTTGCATGAGATCAAACCGAAGACAATGACAATTAGCAACATGCAGGTAATTAGTCTCATTTTTTTCATCCTTTAATAAGAATATGAAGTTTTTAATCACAAATTTGAATTGAAAATGAAAAATCATTGACAATTGTTTAGCCTGTTTATTTTGCCGCAGATGTACACTGATTTTCACAGGTTAATCTTAAGATTTTTTACACAGAAAAGAAGAATCCGTGTTTGATCTGTGACTATCCGTGGCTGAAAGCAAGCAAAACTGTTACCACGAAAATAGTATTACATATCAAGCGTATAAGGTTCTCTCAAGGGCACATGCATTCTTTTTGCCGCTTCCAAATCATCTACAATTGTCTCCTTTTCATTGCTCCATTTTATGGGGCGCCCCTCGCGAATGCAGATATCCGAAAGATGGCAAATAATGTCAGACCGCACCGCGGAGTGAAGATTATCAACCGGCTCTTCTCTGCTTATCACGCAATCAACAAAATTTTCCAGTTGATTTGTACTCACTTTCAACCTTTTCTCGCCGGGATTATTACCCAGTCTGTACAGTGGTTCATCCGACACTTGCCAGCCACCTCGCATCACTTTCACCCATCCTTTTGTTCCGACGAATAACGTGCCATGCCCACCTGAAACGCCCGGATGCGGTTTGAGATGATTCGCTGTCGAACCATCCATAAACCGCATTTTTAAACCGTTTCTGAAAGTGCATGTTACATCCCATCTCGTCAGGGTATCGAAAAGGCCACCAATGGCGAGTTCACCGTGTCCCTTATACAATTCCGGAATTTCTTGCAAGCCGGCATTGTCCGCCCACCATTGCATCATATCAACAGGGTGCGCTCCCCAACCGGCTATGAATCCGATGGCGTAATCATAAATATGAAAAATCCCGGTCCTTCCGCCGTCACTGAGACATCTGTCGTGGGAGAATGGCATTTCAGGCGCTGGGCCGAGCCACAGGTCATAATCGAATCCTTCGGGTACAGGCAAAACAGGAAGTCTTGCGCCGCCTGCCGCCCCTCCTGGACACCACACGTAAATTTGTTGAACATCCCCGATGTGGCCGTTCAAGACAAGCTCGATCCCCATTCTGACCTGTATCATGGAGCGCTGTTGTGCGCCGTATTGGAAAATGCGATTGTATTTGTCGACAATCTCTTTTGCCCGCAAGTCCTGCGCGATGCTCTTACCCAATGGCTTTTCGGTGTACATATCTTTTCCGGCGCGCGCTGCAGCGAGGGAGATGGGAACATGCCAGTGATCGGCAGTGGATATGTGAACAGCGTCAACTTCTGGCATTGCCAGCAGATCGCGAAAATCATTGAAATCTGCACAATTTCCGTATTCAGCTTTTTTCTTCAAACGCCTGTCTGTTCTCGGATCACAAACCGCAACTATTTCGGATTTTGCATACTCCTTATAAGCGATCGCAGCTCCCGACCGGCTGCCGCAGCTTATCAATCCAATTCCAATTCGATCACTGGGAGGAATCATTCCGTTTCTTCCAAAAACAGAGCTCGGCACGATTGTCGGAAATCCGGTTGCCGCTCCAATTATGGCAAAATTTTTTAAAAATGATCTTCGTGACATTCCCATATCATTCCTCCAAATTTGTATATTAATAGAATTATTACCCAAAGATTTTTCTGAGGAGCATCCTGAGTAGTCCCGCTGCTGTTTAGCGGGGCGTTTCGAAGCGACGTCCTGAGCGTTAGTCGAAGGGGGTGTGGTGTTTTACCGACGCCCGCACCCTTCGATACATTTCGCCCAAAAAGCGGGCGAAACACTCAGGATGCTACTTGCTGTTTTTTAAATTGTTTACAGTTTTTAGTTCCTTGCATGGATGCTCATATTGAGCTTGTTGAAATGCTCGGAACTGTTATCATCTACCCAACCAGTTTTTTTATTATTCACTTTGCTTACTGGCAATATCCTCACTGTCCGGCCAGGGAGCTAACGACTTGATTGATACTTTACCTGTCGCAGCCCATTCCGTGCCTCTGAGCAAAAGCGTTTTCCAGGCGTTGTTATTCATGGTCAATTTATTGTGCCCAGGCACACT
>QQUM01000351.1 GCA_008501545.1 Calditrichota bacterium | reverse complement strand
ATCCGAAAAAGCATAAATTTGTTATCTCAGAATCTGAGAAAAAATTCAATGTGAACCTGGAAATCCATCATGCAAATTAACTGTCTTGTAATCGAAGATGAACCGTCAGCACAGGAAATCATGCGGAAATATATCGCCGACTGTCCCTGGCTCAACCTGGTGGATGTATGCGGAAACGCGCTCACTGCATCAGATGTGCTCAATCGATCGAATGTTCAATTGCTTTTTCTCGACATCAATATGCCAGGTTTATCAGGAATGTCATTTTACAAATCATTGTCAAATCCGCCTTTTGTCATCTTTACAACAGCATATCCTGAATTTGCGGTTGAAGGATTTGAGGTAAGCGCTGTCGACTTTTTGCTTAAACCGTTTCCTTTTGACCGTTTTCTCAAAGCAGTTCATAAAGCAACAGAATCGATAAAGAATCAGAAAATGAACACAGGGGAAGCAAAGCAGGATTACGTGCTATTGAGATCAGATAAAAAGTTGCACAGAATTCCAATCAGGGAGATTGTGCATATTGAAGCCGTGGGTGATTATGTCAATGTGCATTTACGGCGGGGCACACTGTTCGTGCACGAGACCTTCAAAGGAATGCTCGAACGCCTACCGAAGGTTGGCATGGTTCGCATTCATAAATCCCACGCAGTAGCGCTTGATAAAATAGAGTTTGTCGAAGGGAATCAAGTACGAATCCGGGATAAGTATATCCCGATCGGTCAAGCATACCGCAATGCATTTATGCAATCGTTAAGGAACAAAAATAAATGACTGCATATATTACTGAAATCCAGGAATCAGACGCGCGCTCCCTTACCATAGCTTATTCTAATTTTACACAATGGATCAAGAAAACCACTTCGATGCTTTTTTACTGCTGCGATTACACCACACTGTGGTAAAATTTCACACCTAATTATACATATTTCATTAAATATACACCGCACATTTATCCACCCGCAATCTTGTACGCTCTTCATCTTCAGTATTGAATACACCTGTTCATTCACGAATCTGAACTTAAAATGGAGGTTTCCTGCCTGAGATTTTCATGTTTGTGTTTTCAAAATACGACATTTGTGTAACGAATAACATTTATCTTGAATTTGGTCTGATAATTGAATTCTGTTGATACAGTTCATGGTAGTATGTTTTTTTAAATGCTTCAGATCACATTAAATAATCCTGGAGGTAAACATGCACAAGTACATTACAAATTTTCGGGTTTGGGGCATGATTCTGGTTTTTCTGCTTTTCATTTTTTCGGCATGTGAGAAAACTGATCCGACGGCTCCGGAAGAAGGCACACCACCGGACATCCCACCGGCCTCAACATTCCAGATGGATTTCAGTGATTTTCAAACTCAGGGTACTGGAAAAATCAAGCATGACGGACAGGAAATCTTGCTCTCCAAACAAAATTGGGGGTGGGCTGCGGCAAACGTTTTTGTTTGGAATGTTATACTGACAATCAACCTGATTGTCCCGGTCGCTGCATTTTTGGAATCCTTTAATCACGAACCTGTACAGCAAGCCGATGGTTCCTGGCTGTGGATGTATAATTTTACTGTGGCTGGCTTCCAACACACTGCCAAACTTACGGCAACGACTGAAGACGGCTTTATCAACTGGAAGATGCAAATTTCGAAACAAAACAATTTCACTGATTTTGAATGGTTTACCGGCCGTTCGAATCTCGTTGCTACAGAGGGCACATGGACTTTGAATGCAAAGCCAAACGATCCAACGCCATTGCTGGGGATTCTGTGGCATCGAAATCCGCTCGATGGAAGCAGTGATATTCGTTATACGAATATTATTCCCAATAACGATGAAAACGGCGCTTTCATACAAATGGCCATCGTTCCTGATTCTGCTCTCGATGCATCTTATCAAATCTACAGCGTGGTCAAAAACAATATGACAGACATCGAATGGAGCAGAACTACCAAAGAAGGACGTATCAGTGATTCCTTGCATTTTGTGGATAATGGGCAATGGCATTGTTGGAATAATCTATACGATGACATCGAATGTCAGTAACGTGCTGTTCGATATAGATTGGATATCCCCGTCGGTATTAACCGGACGGGGATTATTTTATTTAGTTCCGGTTAGTGGTTCAACCATTTGTACGGGGAATGGTTGCGTCACGGAGCCAGTATAGAGTGAAACATGCGGGAATGGAATTTCAATGCCTTCAGCTTCGAATCGGGCTTTGATTTGTTCCTGTATACTGTTTTTAACCGCCAGAAATTCTTCCTTTTCCGCCCAGACACCAAAGAGCAAATCGATTGAAGAATTCCCGAAATTCGTGAAAATAAAAACCGGAGCCGGTTCCTGCAGGCAAAGGGGATTTGCACTGGCAATTTCATAGAGCACTTCTTTGACACGGCTCACATCTTCCTTATAAGCGACGGATACATTTATATTGACTCTTCTGATTGGGAAATGCGTTAGATTGGTGACCGCGCTTTTTACGATTGTCTCATTGGGAATGCGTACAAACTTGTTGTCAAATTCGCGAATTTTGATAGAAAGCATGTCGATAGAAGGCACTTCCCCT
>QQUM01000598.1 GCA_008501545.1 Calditrichota bacterium | reverse complement strand
GTGCACATGAACAACAAATACTGAATTTATGGCATGATCATTTTCCGGTCGAAGTTAAAAAAGAAACAATCGACAAGGGGCTTTTTATTATCACACCGCAAGCGGGTGCATCGAATATTCGCAAGAAAAACGTAATTTCCAAGCATGCACCTAAAACGAATGGCCAGCTTGGAATCACGTTATTGACGGGTTGCAGGCCGAATTTGCTGCAACAAACCCTCCACGCACTCGAAGCACACATGTTGCCGTTATTACACTCAAGTTATGTTGTGGTATTGCTTAACAGCGATGACACAAATTCCAAGGCAATAATTGATAAACTAACTTATGTGGATAAATGCATCATGCCTTCAAAAAGCCTTCTGTCAATCGGAAAGGCGACGAGTCTGCTCATGCAGGAAATTTCCAGCAACAAAATTGTGCGCTATGTTTTGCATCTTGAAGATGATTGGCTGCTTCAGAGCAATAAGACTCAAACCATTGAAAATGCCTGCACATTGCTTGCAGAACAAAAAAATATTGGTCAAGTGCGATTGCGACTGAGCGCTGAAAAAGTCCTGCCCTACCACATGGTTACCCGAAAGCCAATTGTCTGGGAACCACAAGGTGAATTTCTCCACACTACATCAGCGCATTTTACTTTTAATCCGCATCTCATTCGTTGCAGTGACATCGCACATATTTATCCTTGCGAGACCGAAAAAGAAGCACAACAGCATTTTTTAGAATTGCGATCCGCAACCGCGCAACATACTCCAGGTCTTTTCAAACATAATGGGGAGAATGGGCAAAGCTTACGAATGCGGGAAAATGGCAGGCAAAGCCAGGTATTATTGCAGTCTACTATGGTCGATCAGATAAAGGAATATGGCAATTCCAGGCCCATCACGACATTTTCAAAACCCAAGGTCTCTTGCCTCATGCCCACTGCGAACCGACGAGATTTTGTGCCGCTGGCGATCCGCAATTTTCAGGCGCAAACATACAAAAACCTTGAACTCATTATACTCGATGATGGTCGTGATTCGGTTGCAGATTTGATACCCGATGATCCTTGCATTCATTACCATCGTGTGCAGGGGAAAATGCAAATTGGTAAAAAACGCAATCGAATATGTGAACTTGCGAATGGTGAGATATTTATACATTGGGATGATGATGATTGGCATCGTCGTGATCGAATCAAGCTGCAAGTTGATGCTCTTCTGTATTCAGGCAAAGCTCTTTGCGGTATTGCGACAATGTATTTCTGGGATCAGCAAGCCAGAAAAGCATGGCAATATGTTTATCCTGCAGGACGACGTCACTGGGTAGCAGGCGGCAGTTTATGCTATTGGCGGAAAACCTGGGAACACACCCCATTTCCGGAAATTCGCTTTGGCGAGGACACACGGTTTGTCTGGAACCGCAATGCATGTGATATACATGTTATGCAAGATAATACATTTTATGTAGGTAGAATACACGACCACAATACATGTAAAAAGATGACAAACAGTCGATACTGGCATCCAGTTGATCTAAAGAGAATTCAGGAAATAATGGATTCTGATTTTAAAGAAAAAATTGAAAATACTGCAAAATGCTAATAGCGTTTCCTGCCGTTCGGATAAAACTGCATTGGCCAGGAATTTCCTACTTTAGAAATTTTGGAATAAGGGATGGTCTTCAAAGCAGTGAATTTAACGGTGGATCCCATTTCAAGAGCACAAGTGGAGAGATGTTTTTTGGCGGTATAAATGGTTTTAATGCTTTCCATCCTGAAGATATCAAAGATAATCTATATGTACCGCCAATTGTAATTACAAATATTCAGAAGCTCAATAAAACGATAAAATTTGGAATGATGAGGGAAAATCGATAAAAATAAAAATTACACCGCCATTTTGGAAAACATGGTGGTTTATTTTACTTCTAATTTTAATTACACTTCTACTCGTTTTTCTTTGGTATCGAAGGAGTTTAAAAATCGTCCGTATGAAGACAGAACTGCAAACTGCTCACGATGCTCAAATGTCAATCATGCCCCAATCCGATCCCAAAATTAAAGGATTAGATGTTTCAGGCTGCTGTATTCCTGCAAATGAAGTGGGCGGAGATTTCTTCGATTATATTTGGTTGGATAAAAACAAGAATAAGTTTGGACTATTTATCGGCGATGTCTCCGGTAAAGCAATGAACGCTGCAATGAACGCTGTTATGGCGTGCGGAATGATTAATACAGAAGCAAGAGATGCTGAATCGGTGAAAGATATAATGACACGAGTGAATCTGTCCATGTATCTTAAAACAAAAAAACAGGTATTTACTGCTGACTGCTGTTTGCTTCGCTTCGATTGAATTGAATAGCAAAAAATTTATCTTTGCAAATGCTGGATTAATCGAACCTCTTTTAAAAACAGATGAATCGATCACATACGTAAAAGCTATCGGTTCGACATTACCATTGGGTTCAGTCCACACGAATGTTTATCAAGAAAAGATAGTCCAATTAAAGTCTGGAGATTTAATTATTACCTTGATCGTTCTTAAAATATCATAAGATAAAAAAACAACAACTTAGGTTAAAAAT
>QQUM01000619.1 GCA_008501545.1 Calditrichota bacterium | reverse complement strand
TTCTCGAGGATAATCAAGGTTTTCTCTGGCTCAGCACGAATGCAGGCCTGTCCCGCTTCGATCGACAAAACGAGCTGTTTAAAAACTACACACGGGGCGATGGCTTGCAAAGCAATGAATTCAATATAGGGGCTTTTCATAAAAGTCGAAGTGGCGAATTGTTTTTTGGAGGAATTAACGGACTCAACGCTTTTTATCCACACAATATTAAAGAAAATCCCATTGCCCCTGCTGTACAAATTACCGACTTTCGAATTTTTAATAAATCCGTTCCCATCAGCCGCGATCGTAATGATTCAAAATCCATTTTACAAAATTCTATTCTCGAAACTGAAGAAATCCATTTATCCTATAAACAAAATGTTTTTTCTTTCGAATTCGCTGCTTTGAATTTCACGAATCCACAAAAAAATATGTACCAGTACAAAATGGAAGGATTCGACGAGGACTGGCTGCATACCGACGCAACCAATCGCCTGGCAACGTACACCAACCTGGATCCGGGCGACTATGTCTTCCGTGTGAAAGGTGCCAACGATGACGGCGTGTGGAATGAATCCGGTGCATCCGTGATTCTCACTATCTCACCCCCATTCTGGAAGACATTGTGGTTTCGTGCGCTCGTCGGTCTGGCGATTTTATGCACCGCATTTATCTGGTATCGCAGTCGCATTCGGAAAATTGAAGTGAAAAGAAAAGAGCTGGAAAACCGAGTAAAAGAAAAGACCGCTGCAGCGCAGAAATTGCAAAACGCTTTGGAAGAGGTAAAACGCCTGAAAAACCGGCTGCAGGATGAAAACACGTATTTGCAAAGTGAGATTCGAATTGTACATAATTTTGAAAACATCATCACCCGCAGCGAGTCGTTAAAAAAGATACTGCGCAGTGTGGAGCAGGTCGCTTCAACCGATGCCACCGTACTGATTCTGGGCGAAACCGGAACCGGAAAGGAGTTACTGGCACGTGCGGTGCACAATATCAGTTCACGTGGGAAACGGCCACTGGTGAAAGTGAACTGCAGCGCGCTGCCCGCGAATCTTATCGAAAGTGAATTATTTGGCCATGAAAAAGGCGCTTTTACCGGCGCCATCGCCCGCAAGGTTGGGCGCTTTGAACTCGCCAACGGTGGTACGATTTTTCTCGACGAAATCGGTGATGTGCCGTTGGAATTGCAGGTGAAATTACTGCGTGTATTGCAGGAAGGGGAATTTGAGCGGCTTGGCAGTTCGGAAACTCACAAAGTCGATGTGCGCATTATTGCAGCCACCAACCGCGACTTGCACATGGAAATCGCGCAAGGGCGGTTTCGGGAAGATCTGTTTTATCGATTGAACGTATTTCCAATCGTCATTCCACCGCTGCGCGAACGCAAGGAAGACATTTCGCTGTTAATCAATTATTTCGTGAAAAAATTCAGTAGAAAAATTGGCAAGCCCATCAAAAATATTCCGCAAAGCCTTGTCGACAAGCTGTGTGCTTATGACTGGCCCGGCAATGTCCGTGAGCTGGAGAACATCGTCGAACGGGCCGTTATCGTGAGTCCGGGGGCAAAACTGGTCTGTGGAGACTGGTTGCCGAAAGACAATGGCATAAACGGGAATTCAAAACTATCTACTTTAGAGGAAAACGAACGCAGTCACATCATCAAAGCTTTGGAAAAAACCGGCTGGCGCATCAGTGGCGAAAAAGGCGCTGCCAAACTCCTGCAAATCAATCCCAAAACATTGGAATCACGGATGAAAAAACTGGGGATTGAGAGGAATGCCTGACCTTTGCAAGGGTGAAACCATTGTGATTCACTCATTCAAGTCACCCTCCAAAATTCGTTGCGAAGGTTTGAAACCTTCGCAACGGTGAATCTCCATAACCTCCTCCTGACATTTCAGGAATTCCTGATATTTAAGCAATTTTATTCTCATCCTTCAACCACTGAACTCAAAAAAACATCGCCCTAAAATCCATTTTTATAAATCTTTACCCCACCATCATTTCACAAATTATCCTTTGGCATTTCATTTGATTAAGCTGCAGTTATCCAATAATGATTGTCACTGTGATTTTTAACACTCTGTTGGCAAAGAGGCGTTCTATGGGAAATGAAAATTCCAAAACCACCCAATTGTCCGAAGCGAATTTTCGCGAGGAAGTCCTGCAAAACCCAATGCCTACACTTGTGGAAATTGGCGCCGAATGGTGTGGTGGCTGTGAAATTATGGCGCCTGTTTTGGAGCGTCTTGCCGTTCTCTTTACAGATCGCGTCACATTTCGCAAGCTGGATATCGACGCCAACGAAGCGCTGGCACGCGAATATGGCGTCAGCGAATTGCCATTTTTACTCTTGTTTAAAAATGGTCGTCTGGTGGATCATGTTGTCGGCGTCATCCCGGCCAATGAGCTGGAGAATCGTTTGAAAAAAATGTTAGAAAAACCTGAGTTCGGTTAAAAAAATCGAAGTACGAATTGATAAAATTTTTTACCAATTTTCAAATAAAACTCGCCATAAAAAAAACAAACCGGAGGTCTCTCATGAAACGCATTTTATTTCTCACAATCTCTTTGTCATTACTGCTGTT
>QQUM01000050.1 GCA_008501545.1 Calditrichota bacterium | reverse complement strand
AGTTTACCGTGAGTTATGAGTGCACCGGAATGGAAAAATTGATGTATTACATTTCCCCTGACCAGGACGACATCAGCCAAATTAACGATTTCAATTTGACAATAAAGACTGATTTTGATGATTTTGATTTTGCAAAAAACATGATGTCGCCGATCGAGAAAAACAAGGTTGACACGGGATACGAGCTTATTTGGAAATTTGACAACTCTATTTCTGGTAAAGATATCGGGATTGTCATCCCGAACAAGTTAAACCCTGGTGAAATTGTGAGTCGTGTAACATTTTTTGCACCGATTTCACTTCTCTTTTTCCTGATTTTCCTGCTCGTTCTTGCAATAGTTCTGGAAACCACTATTCATCCCATGCATTATTTCTTTTTGGCAGCAACTTTCTTTTCATTTCACCTGATGTTTTCTTATTTTTCAGATCATTTGAATATTTATATAACATTTATTATCGCATCGCTGGTATCTTTAGCATTGACGATAACCTATTTGCGCACTTTTACACAGCCGAAATTAGCTTATTTCTACGCGCCATTGACGCAATTTATTTATCTGGTTATATTTTCTTATTCTTTTTTCTTTAAAGGAATGACCGGTTTAATCGTGACGATATGCGCAGTGATAACACTTTTTATTCTTATGCAAATAACAGCCAAAGTTGATTGGGAACGTGTCTTCAACAAAAACAAACTTTAACAAACCACTATTTTCGAAAGAAATGTTAAAAATGAAAAAATACATCCTATTTGCGCTGTTCTCGATTTCCCCTGTTTTACTCCTCGCGCAAGCCGGTTCCACCGGTTTGGCTTTGTTAAAAATTGGCATCGGCGGACAAGGCGCTGCCCTCGGGGAATCGGTTGTTGCGGGTAACAATGGCGCGCTCTCTGCTTACTGGAATCCTGCAGGCTTGACACAATCGAATGATGAAATTGTTTTCGGGCATTCCGAATGGCTGCAGGATGTCAGCTACGAATTCATCGCAATGAAATTTCACGGCTACAACGCAAGCTGGGGATTGCTTTTGCAAGTACAAAATGTCGACAACATCATGCACCGCACCCGGGCGACACCAGAACCACTCTCAACATTTTCTGAGCACGAGGTTGTGACTGGCCTTAGCTATGCAAGGACACTTTCTTCCAATATCGCGGTTGGTGCCACTGCAAAATTCATCAGCGAGCGCCATTTTAGTTATACATCTGCCGGTGCCGCCATCGATTTGGGCTTGCGGTACAAATTAGAGCAACTCAAGAGTGTACAATTCGGTGCTTCACTGCATAACCTTGGCAAGCTGAGTGATTTACGCAATGAAGCGACAAAATTACCGGCCCTGCTTCGGTTGGGCTTCTCCTATTCACCGGAATTTAAACTTGCACAAGCAAAGATGCAGGTTTTAGGCGGTTACACCAAGATTTTTAACAACGAAAGTTTCGCCGGATTTGGCATCGAAGCCCTTGCCAGGGAATCGCTCGCCTTTCGGTTTGGCTATCAGGTTGGGCGAGAGGCCCAGTCCGTATCAGCAGGTCTGGGATTCATCTTGAGTCGTTACAGGCTAGATTATGCATATGTGCCATTTTCCTTCGACCTGGGTGATACGCATCGCTTGTCATTTGCACTTGTATTTTAAACTATTTCAATTTCATAAATTTGACATCCAAGGATAAATCATGCAGTCCAAAAAGCATGTATTAACGCTCTTCTCCGGTATAGCCATCGGTGTACTTTTTACTCTGATTATTCGACCCGTTCCTGGAATTTCGGGTGGAAATTTACTCTATCATCTGCAACGCTTTGCGGAGGTGATCACCGATATTTCCGGGTTGTATGTCGACGAAGTGGATGCAGAAAAATTGGTTAACAGCGCAATCGACGGTATGCTGAAAGAACTTGATCCGCACACCGTGTTCATCCCCAAAGATGATATGCAGGACGTTGTTGAACGGTTTGAAGGGCATTTCGAAGGCATTGGTATTGAATTTATTATTCAAAATAAATATCCAACTGTTGTCTCGCCGATCGCAGACTCACCCTCCGACCGTTTAGGTTTACGCCCCGGCGATAAAATCGTCGCTATTGATGGAACATCAACGTATGAATTCACCGATGACCAGGTTATGGACCGATTGCGCGGGCCCCGTGGCTCTGTCGTGAAAATCGATGTTGAACGACGTGGCGTGCCTGAAGCCCTGCATTATTCCATTGCACGGGACAAGATTTCAATCTACAGCATTCTGGCAGATTTCATGCTCAATAAAGAAATTGGTTACATAAAACTAACCCGTTTCTCCCGCACGACGGATGAAGAATTTATTTCTGCATTACAACGGTTACACGAAGATGGAATGAAAAAATTAATTTTAGATCTGCGATTTAACAGCGGTGGTTATTTAGATCAAGCCGTTGCAATAGTTAGCAAATTTTTACAGCCGGGACAAAAAATCGTCTTTACCAAGGGCCGCGTTCCACAAGTGAACGAAGAATACTTTGCCGAGGCAAGTGAATATGATGCACAGTCCCTTCCGCTTATCGTCATCATCAACCATGGGTCCGCCAGTGCATCAGAGATTGTTGCGGGTGCGGTTCAGGATTGGGATCGCGGACTGATTGTCGGTGAACGCAGTTTTGGTAAAGGACTTGTGCAAAGACAGGTTGAACTGAAAGATGGTGCTGCAATTCGTGTCACCGTTGCCCGATATTATACACCCAGTGGCCGCCTGATTCAACGCTCATTTGAAAATGGCCACGATCAATACTATAAAGATGCATGGTTAGCAGAAGACAGTTCCAACACCGAATCTGCGAAAAAAGAAAAATATTACACCGAGGCCGGGCGTATTGTCTTTGGTGGTGGTGGCATTCACCCCGATGTCATTTCCAAAGCGGATACAATCACATCGTTTATTGCTTCGCTAATTCGAAACCGGACATTTTTTGAATTTGCGAGTGAATACGCTGCTGAACATCAGGACCTCCAGCGTTCAGAACAGTATTTTATGAACGACTTTGTCGTCGACGCGCCGATTCTCAACCAGTATCGTCAATTCATCGAAGAGAAAAAAATTACGCTGGATGAGCATGCCTGGGACCAGGATAAAGAATTTATCAGACTACGAATCAAAAGTGAGATAGCCAGAAATTTGTGGAACAGCGAGAAATATTACGAGGTTGAGGCATTGGGAGATAAACAATTGCAAAATGCCATGCACCAATTTACAAAAATTGCAGATTTTCTAACCCCTGCAATAATAAAATGAAAATTTTTCTCTATATTAGTGAAACCATCAAAGCACATATGTATTATACCTATGGATGCGTTCTGTCAGGCAAAAAAGAGTTGACTCTTTTTTAAATTATTTCTATACTGAGCAAAATTTTTCGTAGAAATTAAAGTCTAATTGCTGCGTATTACTTACCTAATTAATCGGGAGGATTTCTTAGAATGGAAGTTAGTTTAATTCAACTTTATAACGACGGCGGCGGCTTCATGCATCCGATTCTTGCTCTTCTTATTTTGGGATTAGCAATCAGTATCGAACGTATCATTACTTTGACGAGAGCATCGGTGAACAACCAGAAATTTATTGCTAAAATCAAAGAATCCCTTTCGGATGGTGGCATTGCTGCAGCTACAGAAGTTTGCTCAAACACACGCGGCCCTGTTGCTTCTATTTTTCATGCTGGCCTGTTACGTGTAGACCGTGGTATCGAACATGTTGAAAAAGCCGTTATGAATGCAGGATCGATCGAAATGGCCTTTCTTGAAAAAAATCTGATTTGGCTATCCACTGTTATCGCAGTTGCACCGATGCTTGGATTTATGGGTACGGTATGGGGTATGATCATCGCATTCCAGGATATTGCTGCTGCAAATGATATTAGCCCTGCTATTGTTGCAGGTGGTATTTCAACCGCATTGCTGACAACGCTTTTTGGGCTTGTTGCAGCAACAATTGTTCAGATTTTGCATAATTACTTTGTATCAAGAATTGATAAGCTCATTGTTGATATGGAAGAAAGCTCAACTGAATTGGTCGATACTTTAATCGAAATGCAAGCTTCCAACAAATAAGCAGGAGCTTTTTCTGATGTTAGTAGACAAGAAAAAAACCAAATCAGCAGAAGTGCCGACGTCATCCTTGGCTGACATCGCATTTCTGATTCTCATCTTCTTTCTTATCTCATCCACGATGAATGTCGACAAAGGTGTAACCTTGACTTTACCGGGTATTGAACAGGAAACGAAAATTAAGTCAAAAAATATTTCCAATATCCTGATCAGTGCTGAAGGTAATGTGATGTTTGACGAGCAGCTCGTTGATATTCCCGTGATTAGAGAACTCGTACGAGAAAAGTTGTATGAAAATGAGAATCAAATTTTTTCGCTAAAACCTGTTGCTGAAACTGAATACGAGATTTATATACGCGTTCTCGATCAGATCAAACAGGGAGGAGCAAAAAAAATATCACTAGCTGAACCAGATTTCTAAAGAGGTAGGTACCACACGATGATGAAATTTAGCAAAAAATCAAAAGTCACGAGTGAAGTCCCTACTTCATCGCTCCCAGATATCGTATTTCTTTTGTTGATATTCTTTATGGTAACGACTGTTTTTAAGGAATTTACAGGACTTCAAGTAAAGTTACCCACGGCAAAAGAAATTACAAAATTGCCTGGAAAACGGGATGTCGCCAATATCTGGGCTGATCGAAGAGGACTCATTTGTATCGACGATAAAATCGTAGAAGTCCCGGAAATTCAAGGCGTAATGTGGGATCTTCGCACTCGAGCTATCAATCCCATTCGTGTGACTTCGATGCGTATTGATAAACAAGTGAAAATGAAAACGGTTTCGGATATCCAGCAGCAATTGAGAAAAGCGGATTGTCTGGCCATTAACTATTCGGCAAAAGTCGGTTCATAGGAGGACGAAACAATGAAAAAAAGTCCCGAAGCTGACCTCCGCCGCAATTATCGCAAGCTAATGGAATTGGGCATGATCGGCAGTCTAGCTATCATTCTGTTTAGCTTCCTTGGTTTCCGTGGCGGAGAAATCGCAAAAAGGAATATAGAAATCCCTGATCAAATTATTGAGATGGAAGAAATTCCGCAGACGGAACAGGTTAAGCGTCAGCCACCACCTCCACGTCCTTCAGTAGCAATCCCAACGGAGGATGAGGATATTCCTGACGATGAAACCATCGAAGAAACCGATGTTATCTTCGATGAAATCCCCCCACCCCCTGAAGAACCACCAGTCGATGAAAGTGCACAAATCTTCGTAGCATTCGATACAGCACCAGCACCCATTGGTGGCTTTGCAGCAATTCAGAAAAAACTGAAGTATCCTGACATTGCACGGAAAGCAGGTATCGAAGGACGAGTCATTGTCAATGTGCTTGTTGGAACAGATGGCACTGTCAAAGATACAAAAATTCTGAAATCGCTGGGTCATACCGGATGCGATGAAGCCGCTATAGCTGCAATTAAAGCTGTAAGGTGGACGCCAGCTAAACAGCGAGACCGCGCAGTTCAAGTTTGGGTTGGTATCCCAGTTATCTTTAAGTTGAAATAATCAACGATATTTTTATCTTTAAAGCGACACACACTTGTGTGTCGCTTTTTTTTTGTCTTGAACTCCTCTCTGACTAAGAGAAAATATGGCTATAATCTCGAAAATACTGCATAATAGAAAGTATATCTTTTTAACAGTCATCTTCTTTACGTCCTGTTACAATCCTTTTTCTCCTACACTCGATCAGAGTGATGAGGATGTACCATTTATTACAAACCAGGAAACACCGGAAGAATTTTTCGCTAATTTTCGTTATGCCTATGTTTTTAAAGATTCTCTTGTTTATTCAAATTTGCTGGACAGCAGTTTTACATTCCAGTACTTCAATCCGGACATCGGTGAATCAGGTGCTTTTGATTCCTGGCGCAGGAATACCGAATTAACAACAACCGGACGACTTTTGAGATCATTCGAAACGATAGATCTTACCTGGTATCGAATATTTTTCGAAAACGACATTGATGAAAGTGAAAAAAAAATCTATCGTGACTTCAGATTAATGTTGGTGAATGGAGATGAAAATATTTCACTTTTTGGTTCTGCATTATTTACCCTTGTAAAGACGCAAGATGGAAAGTGGCGCATAAAACTGTGGGTTGATGAAACTAATTATTAGTTGTAGCACTTAAATTATAATTTCCGGGAATACAACGAATTTCCTTTGTGTTTCGATGGTGGATAGATTTTGACAATATTTTGAACTGGCAAAATCATTATATCCATCCAGAACTGAAATTTTCGTTGCGATCCCCTATTAGAAAATTTGAAGGAGAACGATGAACTGGGGTAAGAAAAATCAGCTGGAGATGAAGCGCCAGTTTGAAAATATTGCCTTCCAATATATGGATGTGTTATACGGAACTGCCTTGAAAATGACCAAAGATCCCATTGAAGCCGAGGATCTTGTCCAGGATACCTATTTAAAAGCGTATCGTTTTTTTGATAAGTTCGAAGAAGGAACCAATTTCAAAGCCTGGATTTTCAAAATACTGACAAACACATTTATAAATAAATACAGAAAAAAGAGCAAACAGCCAAACCAGGTTGATTTCGAGAAAGTTGAATTCCAGTATTCTGAAGAAACGGTCGAGAAAAGCCCCGATAACATTCGTAAGACAGATAAAAATCTGTACGAAAAGCTCTTTGATGATAAAATAAATAACGCGCTTGACAGGCTTTCAACTGAATTTCGCTTAGTCGTTCTGCTCTGTGATGTACACGGATTCGCGTATAAGGAAATTGCAGAATTTGCTGATATACCCATTGGTACCGTTATGTCACGACTTTCACGTGGACGCAAACATTTGCAAGAAATGTTAT
Source organism: Calditrichota bacterium (assembly GCA_008501545.1). Lineage (GTDB taxonomy): Bacteria > Zhuqueibacterota > Zhuqueibacteria > Zhuqueibacterales > Geothermadaptataceae > Bioreactorimicrobium. The sequence continues at coordinate 3,556 of QQUM01000050.1, read as the reverse complement.
TTGAATATGCCGCAGAAGAAGGCTATATAAAAAGGCAGAAAAAATAGTCTGTAAAGAATTGAAGTTTTAAGAGGTTATGAATGCAAACCAACAAATTTTCCATCCCACAAGAGAAATTAGCAGCTTATGTGGATCGTGAACTTTTAGAAGATGAGCAAGAATCCCTCAGCCAAAAATTTGAACATGATAAATCTCTACGTGAAATGCTGGAAGTCCAACAAAGCATCAAGGTGCGTGTTAAGGACAATGTCCAATTAGAAAAAGCACCTGTTCATTTGCGAGCACGCATCCGCAGAAAACTGGTTGAGTTAGAAAATATACCCGGATTTGTTGCACAAATTACCGAAATTTTTCGGATGCATACAACGAAAAGCTTAATGGCAACCGCTTTTCTTTTAACAATTATTATCTATCCCTGGTTCTCAAAAGGACTCCCGCAGCATGTTCCATCTAATCCTGGTATAACTGCAACTTATCAGGTTGTGCAAGGGAAAATAATCTGTATTGATTGTGAACAACTTCACTCTGCGCATATAAAAGCTATCAAGCATTCAAACCTGCATAGAGCCGGTTTAAAAACTGCAAATGGTGACATTTGGGAATTCCTTGATTATGCGAAGGGTAGTGAACTTTTACATGATTTCAGCCGTGCGAACAAAACTTATCAAGTTGAAGGATATGTATTTTCCAATAACCAAATATTGAATGTGACATCCTACCAAAAACTCTAATGAATCGGGCAGGTGAATCCCAACAGGACCAGGTACTTGTTATTTACGCAAAATACCCGCAACATGGAAAAGTGAAAACCAGACTAGCAAAATCAATCGGGGACGAACTTGCTACGGCATTATACACTTCATTTATTCAACACATCTTAGAAAAACATATACACAACACAAATCATTATGATATTTCATTTGCAATAGCGCCAACAGAAAAAGTGGATCACTTTGCGGTTGATTTTCCAGGTGGGCTCCATTATTTATCACAGCTGGAAAATTCAGATCTTGGTGAAAGACTTGCTGATTCAATGCGAAAATTTTTCGAATTGAACTACAACAAGGTCGTTATTATTGGAACTGACAGCCCAGCATTACCGCCCTCCCACATCGAAGAAGCCTTTGAAAAACTCGAAGAGTATGATCTCGTTTTTGGTCCAACAACAGATGGGGGATTTTATTTAATAGGTTTAAGACATCCTAATTCTGCACTATTTAAATCGGTTCGATGGAGCACACCGAACACTCTCGCCGATTCAATTGATGCGGCGAAAAGAGAAAGAGTCAATTATACTCTACTTGAAGAACACTTCGATGTAGATAATGTAAACGATCTAAGATACTTACTGGACACTTATCCGATTGGATTTATACCGGAAAATTTAAGAAGAAATTTAGCCTCTTTCACCAAAGAATAATGTACAAAAACTTGATCTGTAATAATTTCGAATGAATAATTCAAATATCAACATTATAATCCCTGCTTTTAACGAAGAAGCATCGATTAGCAAGGTTTTAAACGATCTACCCCAGCAGTGTATTTCTGGTGTAATTGTGGTTGACAATGGTTCGACTGATTCAACTGCCAAAAAAGCGGCTGAAAACGGAGCAATCGTCGTCACTGAGCCAAGACGTGGATACGGCCGAGCATGCTTAACCGGAATTGAAATGGCAAAAAGCATGGATCCGGACATAATTGTGTTTTTGGATGGCGATTATAGTGATTATCCCGAGCAGATAGAAGATGTACTGCAACCTATTTTCGAGAAGAAAGCGGATTTAGTCATCGGTTCACGGACACAAGGCGATGCGAAAAAGGGTGCATTATTACCACAAGCCAGGTTTGGGAATTGGCTGGCTTCTCTGTTGATAAAAATATTCTGGGGCTACACTTATACTGATTTAGGCCCATTTCGTGCAATAACATGGGAAGCTCTCATTTCATTAAAAATGCAGGACACTAATTTTGGATGGACAGTAGAAATGCAAATTAAAGCGTTGATGCGAGGACTGCAAGTTATAGAAGTTCCGGTTAGTTATAGAAAAAGAATAGGTGTTTCCAAGGTTACCGGAACGCTAAAAGGAACATTCGGTGCAGGCTATAAAATATTATGGACTATTTTCAAATACGGCTTCTTTAAAAACACATAAATCATACACCAAATTTATTTTCTCTGAAAAATTTCACGATGGATTTTCACGAAATGTTAGCAAAACACATCACAAATATACGATAAAAAAATTTCGCCGGGTGATGTAAAATTAACTCTCGATTACAGATAACTTTTTATTTTCTTTGCCAACCACCGCGAAATCATCTGTTCTGTTCCTACCATGGGATTTCGCCCAATACAAGGCATCATCAACCATTCGAATAAGTTCTGCACTGTCGTTGGAATCTTCCGGTAGTGATGCGGCTCCGATTGAAATAGTCAATTTGTGTGCACTTTCATTTTTTGATCCACGCCATGAACTTTTTTCAACGGCTTTTCGCAATTTTTCTGCCACCTGTAGCCCTTGTTTTTTCGCAGTCTCGGGAAGAATAACCATAAATTCTTCACCGCCATAGCGGGCAAGAAAATCTCCATCCTTTAGATGACTGTGGAGACAATGCACGACATTTTTTAAGGCGATATCGCCGAACTGATGACCATATTTATCATTATATTTTTTAAAATGATCAATATCAATCATAAGAACCGTCAGAGAATGTTTATAACGACGAGCTCTCTCAATCTCAATATCCAATTGGTTATCAAAGTAGCGACGGTTCGGGATCTGGGTTAGAGAGTCTGTTCTCGACTGCTGTTCAATTTTTTCGAATTCACGTAATTTTCCAAGCATTTGGCCCATGTGACTCATCAACTTATGAAGAAACAGCTGTTCTTTCTCAGTGAATCCATCGAGTTCATTTCTGTGCACGACAAGATAACCCGCAATTTCCCTTGAAGAATCGAATATTGGCTCAATCACTAAGCTACCGGAAACAGGAAAAATCCTTTTAAATAAGACACCGGGACTCCTGAGCACGTTAGGATAGTATTTTGGTTCGTTAATTTTGTCCAGGTTTATCGATTGACGAAGAAACGAAGTGATATTTATTCCAGATGCAGCGGCTACACGCAAATCAGTGCTGTTTTGATCTGGTAACAAAAGGAGAAAACGCTCAATTCTCAGATAGGAATTAAGAATCTTTTTAACTTTTTTTAGAACTGATGTTTGTGAAAACGTTGCTGTAAACACTGAAAAGAGCTCGTACAGATATCTTACATGCTGCTCATCAAGTTTAAAAATTTCAGTTTCCCACAGTCGACGGGATACATTTGATTGGTTCTTATCTTCTCCATTCTTAAAATCAAGATCGGATAATTCGTTCCGCTGTCGAAATGGAATTTGAAAATTTTTCATCCGGATTGTATTAAAAGTAGACGATTTTTGTTCATCCACTGACGATTTTGAAATTGCAATAGCTTCATTTTGCTGTCCGTCCTGGGAGTAATTTGGTGCTGATCCATCTGGTTGTAATCGAATTTATAAGATGCATCCATATGCCA
>QQUM01000333.1 GCA_008501545.1 Calditrichota bacterium | reverse complement strand
TTATGCCAGAGCGACTGCCAAGCCTGCTGTTCTCATCTGTACATCCGGAACAGCCGTAGCCAACTACCTGCCTGCTGTAGTTGAAGCCAGCGTCGATCATGTACCAGTCATACTGCTCACGGCAGATCGCCCACCGGAACTACGGAATGCGGGTGCGAACCAGACCATTCACCAATCGTTTATTTATGGAAATTATGTTCGCTATCAGTGCGATCTTCCCTGTCCAACGAAAGAAATTTCACCTGAATTTGTGCTCACAACAATCGATCAGGCGATTTTCCAGGCGCAGCGTTCTCCGGCCGGACCGGTGCACATTAATTGCATGTTTCGTGAACCACTGGCGCCATCAGCCAACGATTCCGGACACGAATCCGACCTTTCAGGACTTTCGCTCTGGCTCGAGAACAGCACACCCTACACACACTACACAAGCGCTGATAAATTACTAAGCGAGGATGCGTCAAAATCCGCCGCAACTGCGATAAATTCATCGATTTCCGGCCTTGTCATTCTCGGGCAGATACGAAACGAAATCGACCGGCAGACCGCACTGGCATTTTGCAGGGAATTAAACTGGCCTGTCGCAATCGATGTACAGTCCGGTGTGCGGTTTAGTGAATTATCAGAACCTTTTCTGCCTTTTTTTGATCAATTGCTGCTATCGCAAAAGTTCAAAGAATCATTTCAACCGGATACCATTATTCAACTTGGTGATCGCATCGTCTCAAAACGTTTGCAGCTATTTATCACTCAACTCGAACTGGAAAACTACATCGTCGTCGTTGATCATCCGTTTCGCCGGGACGAGTCGCACAAAGTGACCCACAGATACGATTTACCTATTGCAGCATTTTGTCAGGCCTTAGCAGGACACCTGATTTTTGCTCAACCGCACAGAAATATGAATCAGGCGCATGCACAGCTTCAAAAGCACATCGCCGAAGGTTTTGTAAAGAGTACAGCGTTGACAGAGCCTTGTGTGGCCCATACATTACCTCGCATTGCTCCGCCGGAGAGCGGAATTTTTACTGGCAACAGCATGCCCATTCGCGATGTGGACATGTTTGCCGGACTCACAAAAAATAAATTGCACTTTGCAGCCAATCGTGGCGCCAGCGGCATTGATGGAAACTTTGCTGCCGCAGCAGGATTCGCAGCGGGATTGCAAAAACCGGTGACCGTCATACTGGGCGATCTGGCAGCGCTGCATGATCTGAATTCACTGCATCTTGTTTCACAATCCGAGTACCAGTTCATCGTCATTCTTCTCAACAACCATGGTGGAGGCATTTTTCATTTTCTACCGGTTGCACAACAAAATGCACATTTTGAGACTTATTTTGGGACACCACACGAGCGCAATTTCGAACAGGCAGCCGACATGTTTTCCCTGCGATACGCCAATCCGGTAAATTCTGAAGAATTTGTGAGTCAGTACCAAAATGTTGTCGAATCTGGAGAATCGGCTGTGATAGAAATATTCACCGATCGCAATGAGAATGTTAATTTTCACCAGCAGTTACAGAAAGAAATTATCGCACGCCTTGATGGTTGAAACAAACAAAAACAGCAATGCATCAGCAGCCGAGTCAGGCATCCCGGATACCAATCACACACAATCCATCCAACATTTAAAAAACCAAATAACGCCTTCGGGTCTCTCCTGTTTTTTATTTGGAAATCGCCAAAAACCTGTTATTGTTTTTCTGCACGGTTTCATGGGCTCTGCGCTCGACTGGTTCCCGGTTGCCCAAGTCCTTGCAAATGATTTTTGCTGCTTGCTCGTCGATTTACCAGGACATGGACACAGCTGCGATGTACTTCGAAAAGATTACAGCATGCCGGGGTGCGCTGCATCGTTAACGCGTCTTTTGGATGAATTACATATCAATAAAACGCATATTGTTGGTTATTCGATGGGTGGCCGGATTGGATTTTATCTGGCTGTGCATTTTCCTGATCGCTTCAATAAAATCGTGCTGGAATCTGCTTCGCCCGGCCTGCAAAGCGAGCATGAACGAAAGGGAAGACGACAACGGGATGAAGCGCTGGCCGATCGATTGTTGGCGGAAGGAATGGAAGCTTTTCTGGAATTTTGGTATAAGCTTCCTTTGTTTGACAGTCTAAAATCCCATCCGGGTTTTGAAAAATTGAAATCACGCAGAACAGCCAATAGTCCGGAAAAACTGGCGATGAGTTTGCAGGAAATGGGGACTGGCAGCATGCCAAACCTTTGGCCGGGGCTACAGAACATCACAAATCCTGTCCTTCTGCTAACCGGAGAACAGGATAAAAAATTTCGTCGACTCAACACATTGGTACAATCGGAGATCCCAAACTGCCAGCACAAAGTCGTCGCACTGTGCGGACATAATGTTCATTTCGAAAAAGCAAAAACTTACACAGAATTTATTCAGAATTTTTTAACAGATGGAGGCACTAAATGAGTTCAATCGCATGGAAACCCGCCGGAGAATACACTGATATAAAGTATGACAAAATGGATGGCATCGCAAAAATCACCATTAACCGCCCTCGCGTCCGCAATGCTTTTCGCCCCCTGACTGTTAAAGAAATGA
>QQUM01000449.1 GCA_008501545.1 Calditrichota bacterium | reverse complement strand
GGCTTTGCTCATTTCCTGCGGTAAATAGTGGCGCTCAGGTGGCAGCACGCCTGCCAAATCGAGCACGCCGTTGGAGTGACTGTGCTGCCCGGTCATGATCGTCGCGCGGCTGGGTGTGCAAATGGAATTGGTGCAAAACACATTTCGAAACAGCATGCCCTCATCCGCCAGCCGGTCTATGCTGGGCGTCGGATCGAGCGAAGCAAAGCGGTCGCCATAAGCGCCCACCGCCTGCGAGGTGTGATCATCAGACATGATAAAAATGATGTTTGGCTTTTCCTGTTTTTCGCCTACCGAGCAGGAGCTCAAAACTAGTCCAACGCCAATCATGATATAAACAATTAGATTTTTTAGAACATTCTTTCGCATTATTCCATGCCTCTCTTTTAATTTCAGATCTTATTTAAATGGCAAGATTATTTGTATCTGTTCAGCGTGAAAATTAACCTCGTAGCATCCCGAGTATTTCGCTTGCTTTTTAAGCGAAATGTATCGAAGGGTGCGGGCCTCGATACCGCCGCACCCCTCGATACATCCCACCAAAAAACGGTGGGACACTCGGGATGCTACAGCCTGCCAAGTTCAAAAAATACGCTAAATAGTTACGATTATTTGGGGCAAAATGATTAAAAAATAAATCATTTGCCCCAAATTATTTTGCCATTTTAAACTTACTCATTCTGTATCCCTTTTCAGCCATACTATCCACGGTGTAGCGCAAGACCTTTGGATCACCCTCACCGCGCGCATAAGTGATGGCTTCTTTCCAGGCCGTTTGTAATTCTGCCAAAATCTTTTTGTGTTCTTTTTTATCGATTAAATTGATTGATTCGGCCGGATCTTTTGCCAGATGATAAAGCTCTTCGTAAACCGCCGGCTCCCCTCGCAACGGCGATTCGATAAAGTGCCGGTACATTGCGATATCCGGGTCATGCACGCGGTACAGCATGTTGTTGATTTTCATTCCAAGCATCTTTGCAGTTACGATTTTTTCCGACGCCGGCAGGTTCTCATTTTTGTAGTAGCGGATATATTTCCACTCCTTGTTTTGAATGGATTCGCATCGCGGATTGCCAAACTGGGTCGACCACAAATTTTCTGTGAACAAATAATCGCGAACTTTTTTGCTGGTTTCTCTCACTATCCCTGTCAAATCCTTGCCCTGGAATTCCAGCGGTCGATCAATGCCGGCCATGCTGAGTATTGTTGGCGCGATGTCAATGGACTGCACCAGGGCGTCGCTCACTTTGCCGTGCTTTGATTTGGGCAGGCGCGGATCGTGAATAATCATGGGCACTTTGGTGACCTTTTCGTAGCACAGGGCTTTGCCGCCAAGCCCGTGTTGCCCTTCGAACAAACCGTGATCGGATGAATAAACAATGACAGTGTTTTCATCGATCTTCAGCTCTTTAAGCCGGTTGCGTAAATTGCCAACCAGCCGGTCGATGCCCGTCATCGCCTGGTACATGCGCGTGAGTCGCTCGTTGACCGACTCCGGCGTATCCACCCATTTGTAACCGGACTGACGGTCTTTCACACGGTGAATTTCAGGAGGCAGTTTCGGCGTTTTAATATCCGCTTTAGCGATATAGTGTTCCGGCAGGGGTATCTTTTTGTCGCGATACAGCGATTTGTAGATTTCAGGATCATCAGGCAATTGTTTCATCGTACTTGTGCCGGCGCCGTGCGGGAGGTTAAAACAGATGGACAACATGAATGGTTTGTCTTTGGGCCGTTCATCGAGAAAATGGATGGCGCCATCAAGCCGGTGTTCGTTGCTTGCAAAAAAATCCATCATCCCTTCTTCGATGATTTCAGCCTGGGTATTTGCCTTTGCCGCTTTAAAAATTTTATGATGCTTTTTCGGATAGAATTTGAGGTGTCCGTGCCCGGCATACCAGTAATCGAAACTCTTTTCCATCACACCGCTTTTGTAACCGTCCTCACCCACCGGCGAATGGTTTTTGCCGATGTACCCGGTAAAATAGCCAGCCCGGCGCATGACCATTGGATACGACTGCTCCCAGGCCTCTTCCGAAACGCTTGTGCCGGAGTTGAAATTCACACTGTGCTTGCGCTCGAACTGACTGAGAAAAATCGAAATACGGCTCGGCGTACAAATGGCGCTGGTGATGTGCGCATTGGTGAAAAGCATGCCCTCATCGGCAAGGCGATCGATGTTTGGCGTTTGCAAAACTTCATTGCCCGTACAGCCCAACAAATCATAAGACTGGTCGTCGGTGAGAATAAAAATGAAGTTTGGTTTTGATGCTTCCTGTGCGAGCGACGGTTGCGCTGCACTGAACAGAAAAATCAATGAAACTATTAAATAGGCTTTGAGAATTTTGAACAGCACAGAAATTCCTCACTAAAAACTCGTTACAATGCTCTGCATTTTGACGCAAACGCGTCCAGTTGAAGAAAATTTTATATGGCAAAATGATTTGGGGCAAAATAATCATTAGTCATTTTGAAAAACGCAGAGTCGCAAAGGCGCAGAGAAACGCAGAGATTTTTGATATTTTCTCTGCGAATCTCTGCGTCTCCGCGCCTGTGCGTTAAACCGGAAAAATTTCCTTA
>QQUM01000761.1 GCA_008501545.1 Calditrichota bacterium | reverse complement strand
ACCAACTTGCCCACTCAGCCGGAAATCTGCTTTTCCAATAAAATCCCAGGATATACGACCGGCTGCCAAATTAGGATAATCGTACTCATCACCAACATCTTCTATGAGATTGAACAGATCGGCATCAATACCAAACCGCTGATAGTAGTAATTGAAACGCCAAAGCAGACCAAAGAGAGCTTCATTATGACGAAAATAGCTCGATTGTACATGCAAAATGCCACCCGGATACGGATCCGATGGTGAAAAATTTGCTGTGGCACCATTGTAAGGATACGGGCCCGGGCGCATATTGGTAATCGCATGCCCCACAAGGTCCTCAATAAGAAATGCAAAAAAGGAATCCCGGGATTCCGTCTCATTTTTCTTTTTCGAGTCATCTTCATCCTCGTAAGAGCCTGCTAATTTTCCCAGCTTTCCAGACCCGTCCTCGTCATCTGAGTCCTGGGCATAACAAAAAACAGGAGAGAAAAAGAGAGAAACAAGAAGCAAAATAGAATACACTTTTTTCATATCAGCCCCTGGCTAAGAGTTACAAAGGCACTTATTACGCTTCATCGATATTTGATTTTTTATTTCCGAATAATTAATCTGAAACAACCTGATAGCATATAATTATTTTTTTAAACCACCTATTAAACTAAAATGAATTGAATTAGTTTCTCTCATACAAAACTTTCTTGCTATTCGTAATTTTGTTGCTATATTTTTCCAACTTTTACAGGTGTCTTTCCAGAGAAAGATGAAAAGGGAATACCGTGCAAATCGGTAGCTGCCCCGCAACTGTAAGCAGCATTTGGAGATAACATGCCACTGGTTTTTATCACAAACAAACCGGGAAGGCGGTTATCATTATCCGCTGTGAGCCAGGAGACCTACCTGTGAAATATCGCTGCAGACACCTTCGCGGGAGGGTTGGCGTTACCTCATTTTACTCACTTTCTGTAATTCTCCCACATCCTGCCTGCAGACGACTGCAATCCATATTAATAAACCAGGAATTCACCCACTGGGAATTGATCCCGTTTACTGGATAAAATGGAAGAAAAAAAATTCTTCGCGATTAATCTTTTTAGCTCAAAGAAATTGAATTTCCTTGCAGCTTTCACAAGAACGCTGCTCGTGATGACGATGTGTGGCGTTCTCAATGCACAAGAGATTACTGTTCGTGGGCAAATATTCGACGCCAGCTCCAGGGAATCGATTGAATTAGCACGCATCACGATTGATCTCCGCGATGCAAAAAATACGATTTATTCAGATAAAAACGGTGTTTTTTATATTCAAATCAAAAAAAACACGCCAGTCAAATTTGCAATTGAACGATACGGTTACTTTCACCTGCACTATCACGTCCAGGCATCATCAGACACAAGTTTGCAAATCCAATTACAACCGAATCCACTCCTACTAAATTCAGTATCGATCACCTCATCCCGGAAACCGCGATTGCAGACGATGCAACAGTCTACAAAACCTGAATACCGGTTTGATCTTGAATTATTAAATGAGCTTGCAACCAGTACTGCAGCGGGCGTTCTCAATTTTTCTCCGGGAATTTATATCAAGAATTATGGCGGTTTTGGGGGATTAAAAACGATTTCCCTTCGTGGTATGTCCGCCAACCAAAGTAAAATCCTTATTGACGGCATCGAATATGATAACTTTCAAACCGGCGTAACCGACCTTTCAATCCTTGACTTACAAAGTTTTCACGCACTGGATGTGTATCGTGGAGGCGATGCCGCGCTTTATGGAGCCAACGCGCTTTCCGGCGCAATTAATTTAATCACGCTGCCTGCATCACCCAATAGACAATTCAGCTATGAAGCAGGTCTTGGGGCGTATGACGACTATAAACAGCATCTCAAATTTTCCGGTCCCGTGGCTTCTCTGAATTCAACCGCCGCGGTAACATGGCGCAGCGCGCAGGGTGACCACCAATACAAATTCAATGCTTTCGGTGAGGAGAAATCATTATCCCGCCAGAATGCGGATTTCGAAAACCTGAATCTTCTGATAGCAGCTCAAAAAAAGCGGGAACGCATGGAAGCAGGCTTTACAACATTGTTCTATCGTGGTGAACGGGGTGTGCCGGGACCGGTACTGCAAGGTGCTTTTGTCAAATCTAAAGCGCGACAAAAGGACTATGATACGCAGATAACAGGCCGATTTACATGGCAGACATCACAGGACAGTTTCTGGCGAACCGCCCTGCGCTGGCGGAATTCTGAACTGAATTATCGCGATCCACTTATTAAAATAACGCCAAATGGCATTGACGATTCCTATAATAATCAAACATTTCACGCGCAGTCTGAATATGAAATTGCCGGAAAAAAACAGCGCTTATCCAGCAAAATCGAACTTGGTCACAGTGAACTGCAGGGAAACAATCTGGCAAAACCTTCCGAATCAGCCTACTAGCTTATTGATGCAGTTGAGCGAACGTATTCACACGTATCCGTCTTTTGGGAATATATTGAAAAAAAATTAAACCACTTTCGTGCGCTGCAAATTGCCTTGCGCTTGAGCACCTATTCAGACTTGGCGCCTGCTTTCAGCCCGAGCATCGGTTTCAATGT
>QQUM01000128.1 GCA_008501545.1 Calditrichota bacterium | reverse complement strand
ATACAGCCTTTCTTCACCAAATTTGAAAACGATCGGTCCATGTTTTGGCGTCATGCCCAGGACAATTCCTTTCCCTAGAAAAAGTGCGCGATAACTTTTTCCCGCATTAAACTCGTCGATGAGCTCAAACGTGTCAGCAAATGACAGGTCGCGCAGGCCAATTGGTTGTTGTATATCATCGGCTTTTTTGCCGCGGGATAGCATATCGTAAATCTGGTCAATTTTCCCTTTTTCAGTTAAATTGAGTATCCTTGCTGCTTTGTCCAATACCTTGATAAATGCTGATTTTTCCATCGAAACGGGAAGCGCCTGATAATGGTCTTCCGGATGCATAAACCGTGTGGCCACCCGTGTCAATATCGTGACCGGAGATTCAACCGTCTTTGCAACATCGAGATCAAGAATTTTTACTTGATAACTGGCAGCTTTTACCTGATTATCGCCCTGTGGCAGATTGATGTAAATGGTGTATTCACGGGAGAGATTGTCTGGGCGGGGCGGCTTGGATTCCAGGAGAGAGAAAAGATCATCCCGAACAGCGATATTTCTGTTGCGAAGTGATTGTAGAATTGCCCGGTGCACCGCCTGTATGGCGTTCTCCTCCAATTCGATTTCTTCATAAGCACAGCCAAATGTCTGGATGTAATTATCGCGTTTTAAATCCGCCTCGAGTGGTTTATTCATAAAATTACGCATGAGTTGGAGTGTTGTCGACGAATTTTGTCCCTGCCAGCAATTTTTTCTCGACGCATCACCATTGGTTCCTGAACTCGTCTGAAATCTGTCGTGGGAAGCTGTACACGCAAATAAAAAAAGGAAAAATATGAAAAATATATAGTGAGTAAAACGCACCATAAAACCTGCCTGTTTATCGATACATGAAGTCAAAATAATTGTTTTACTCCCCTAAAGTGCTGTACGTTGATGTAAGATGTCCAATGTTGATCTATTACATTCAAACCATACGTTTTGCAAAGTATGATATTCTGTTTTTTCATAATTTCCGTTAAATCATTAAAGTTCACAATTTGGCGACTGATATTATTGAGCAAGACGGTCACCCGGGAATGGCGGTGAACGGTATTTCATTTCTTCACCTGCAGCAGAAAGTTGCTATTGAGAAGGATTAAATTTTGCAGAAAAAAGCCCTTGGAGAATAACCTTGACAAAAGAAGGGACAATCTCTATATTTTACGCTCTTTAAGCAAATACGACAGTGCCTGCTCAAGGTGACAACTCATTCATTATTCGCTATTTAAAATACAGGAATCAGCATGGCTAAAGGAATTACAAAACGATCCGTTGACTACTCACGATGGTACACCGATGTTATCGCTGCGGCACAACTTGCAGATTATTCACCAGTTAAGGGATGCATGGTAATTCGCCCAACCGGATATGCCATTTGGGAAAAAATGCAAGCTGCTCTGGATAAAATGTTTAAGGACTCCGGACATGAAAATGCGTACTTTCCTATGTTTATACCTGAGCATTTTATGAAAAAAGAAGCGGAGCACGTGGAAGGCTTCGCGCCGGAATGTGCGGTTGTGACACACGGTGGCGGTAAAAAACTCGAAGAGCCGCTCTTTGTTCGCCCGACGTCGGAAACAATCATCTGGTCGATGTATAAAGACTGGATTCAGTCATACAGAGACTTGCCTTTGCTGATAAACCAGTGGGCGAATGTCGTCCGGTGGGAAATGCGCACGCGTTTGTTCTTGCGAACGACGGAATTTCTCTGGCAAGAAGGGCACACAGCGCATGCGACATATGAAGAAGCTGAGGAAGAAACAAAGCAGATGCTTGAAATTTACCGCACTTTCGCTGAAGAACACATGGCTGTTCCTGTCATTACCGGAAAGAAAACCGACCGGGAAAAATTCGCCGGTGCATTGCATACATACTGTATTGAAGCGATGATGCAGGATACAAAAGCTCTGCAGGCAGGCACATCACACAATTTAGGCCAAAATTTCGCCAAAGCTTTTGACGTAACCTTTCAGAACGAAGACGGGGAACGCGAAAGTGTGTGGGCTACCAGTTGGGGCGTTTCTACACGTCTTGTTGGTGCCCTGATTATGACGCACAGTGATGACAATGGCCTGATTCTGCCACCAAAACTTGCCACAACACCAGTCGTTTTCGTCCCAATCTGGGGTAGCGATGAAGAGATGAAATCAGTTTTGGATAGAATTGATGAAATAACAGCGGACTGGAAAGGCAAGTTCAATTTTAAGGTTGACGACCGCAACAACATCCGTCCTGGACGCAAGTTTAATGAATGGGAGAAAAAAGGGATTCCAATTCGTCTCGAGATGGGACCGCGTGACATGGCGTCCAACGAATTGGTACTCGTTCGCCGGGACGCATGCGAAAAGATACGGGTTCCACAAGATAACCTCGCAGAGCGTATCCTGACGATGCTGGACACAATTCAGGATGATATGTTTAAAAAAGCCATCGACTATCGCGAAAGCAATACTTATGTCATCGATGATTATGATGAATTTAAGGAGCGTATTGATAACGAGGGCGGATTCTATCTTGTTCATTGGAATGGGAAGTCCGAAACCGAAGAAAAACTCCAG
>QQUM01000027.1 GCA_008501545.1 Calditrichota bacterium | reverse complement strand
TGTTGCATGCGCAGCCGCAATTGCCAGTATCGATTATATTATTGAAAATAATCTACCCCAAAGAGCTCAACATATAGGTGAGATCACAAAAGAACGACTTAAGCATCTGGTTACAAAGTATAAAAATGTTGCTGAAGTACGCAGACTTGGTGCAATGATTGGTATTGAGTTCGTGGCTGATAAAATAAAATATAAACCGGCCCCGGAAATTGCAAAACGTGTTCAGAAAAAATGTTATGAGAACGGCCTCGTCATTCTTAAAGCGGGATCCCACGGCCATGTGATGCGTATGTTGCCGCCTTTAACAATTTCAGAAGCCGGACTTAATGAAGGACTGGATATTTTTCTCTTTGCACTGGAGAGTATTTAATTTTCAGACAACAAACATTTGTTTGAAAATCAGTCTACCTACCTTTTTTCCTACCAAATGAACAATTCAATGAAAAAGACTCGATAAATCGCTGGCATTGTAAAAATGAGTACGAACGACGAGTCGCATAAATAAATAAGGGGAATAAAAATATTTTCTCAATATCTTTAAATTTACTTTAAAATAACCTGAAGAATTTAATCTGCTTGCCGAACTTTTCCCTATAAAAGAGGTGCTATCGCCACACCATCGGGAACGACCAATTAACTCGGGTTAAATTATGGCAACAAGAGTAATGCTAGATCCCATTACACGAATTGAGGGACATCTTTCAATTCGTACCGAGGTTGAAAATAATCATGTTGTAGAAGCATATTGCTCCGGGGAAATGTTTCGTGGTTTCGAAACAATATTGCGCGGACGTGATCCGTTAGACGCGCAGCAAATTACACAGCGCATTTGCGGCGTCTGTCCGGTTCCGCATGGCCTTGCCTCAATTTTAGCCCAGGATCAAGCTTATGGTATTACGCTGACAAAAAATGGCCGTCTGCTGCGCAATTTAATTTCCGGGGCAAATTTTGTCCAGGATCATATCCTGCATTTCTATCACCTTTCTGCAGTTGATTTTGTCGACGTTGCAGCTGTTGCAAAATATAACGGCAACGATAACTCGCTCAATGAATTAAAAGCCTGGGTAAATTCGCAACTAAACTCGAACATATTATTCCCGGCAGCGCCATTTTTACCAAGATACAGCGGTAATTATATTGAAAATGACGAGCTGAATTTTATTGCCCTGAAGCATTATCTCGAGGCGATGGAAGTACGAAAAGCAGGAACACAAATGGTTGCTCTATTTGCCGGGAAAATTCCGCATCCTGCAGGATTGATACCGGGCGGAGTGTCTGAAAAAGTAACTGCCGACAAAATAGCAGCATATAGCGCGCGTTTGAAAAAATTACGAACATTTGTGGATACAGCCTATCTGCCAGATGTCATCGAAGTGGCAAAGGTTTATCCCGAATATTTCGATATCGGCAAAGGGTGTGGAAATTTTCTTGCGTATGGTATCTATCCGGAATCTGAGACAGATACGGAGAGATTTTTGCCGGGAGGTGTCTTGCTCGATAATGAACTCCATGCACTAAACGCAGCCCAAATCACCGAAGACACCCGTTTTTCACGTTTTTCCTCGCCTTCCGGTTTGAATCCAAATGTTGGTCAGTCAGCCGCTGATCCAGGCAAACAAGATGCTTATACCTGGCTTAAAGCGCCTCGTTATGATGGCCACGTTGTGGAAGTTGGTCCGCTGGCCCGGATGATGGTTGGCTATCATTATGAGCAACCACAAATAAAAAATATCATCGACGATACATTGACAAAAACAGGATTGCAACCACGGCATCTGGTTTCCGCCCTTGGACGACACCTGGCGCGTGCACTGGAAACCAAAATCATCGTCGATCGTTGCGCCGAGTGGCTTGAACAACTCGTTCCAGAAAAACCGGCATTTGTTGATTTTGAGATTCCGCAGAATTCACACGGTATCGGTTTGTGGGAAGCACCGCGAGGCGCACTCGGCCATTGGCTTAACATCAAGGATTATAAAATTAGCAATTATCAATGTGTGGTGCCGACAACCTGGAACTGTTCTCCACGCGATGATCAGGGGAAACCGGGCCCTGTGGAGCAGGCGCTTGTTGGAACAAGAATCGAGGACGAACAAAATCCAATTGAAGCAGCACGCGTTGTTCGGTCATTCGATCCGTGCCTTGCATGTGCAGTGCATTAGAACGAGAGTATAAATATGTCTGATATTAATCGTCGAGATTTTCTTAAACTAAGTGGTAAATTGGCCGCGGCAATGGGTATTGCATCCACATTTACTCCGAAGATAGCAGAAGCATTAAACGAATTGGCCTCAGGGCAGGCGCCTGTTGTGTGGCTGCAGGGTCTGAGTTGCTCCGGCTGTTCAGTTTCCTTTCTTAATGCTGATGCCCCCTCTGCCGTCGATGTGCTCACAGAATATGTCTCCCTTATATTCCATTCCACACTGATGACAGCTACCGGAGAACAAAGTCTGGCAGTAATCGATAAAGCCATTGAAATGGAGGATTATTTATTGGTCGTGGAAGGTGCGGTTCCGGCTGCAATGCCGGAAGCGTGTTTAATGGGCCACGAAAAATTTGGAGACCTGCTGATTCGCACATCCAAAGCTGCAAAAGCCGTCGTTTCTATTGGCACGTGCGCCTCATTTGGTGGAATACCTGCTGCTGAAAACAATCTGACAGGCGCCATGGGTGTTGCTGATTTCCTCGAGCAAAACGATGTCTCAAAGCCGCAAATAAACCTACCTGGTTGCCCATCCCATCCGGATTGGTTTATTGGAACGTTAGTTCATGTATTGAAATTTGGTATTCCAAAACTGGACGAGAAAAACCGCCCTCTCATGTTTTATTCCAAAACAATACACGATCAATGTCCACGCTTTCCGGATTATGAACGCGAACGCTTTGCGAAGACATTTTCAGATTCCGGCTGTTTTTTCGAATTGGGTTGTCTCGGCGTGCACACCTATGCCGATTGCACCCTGCGTGGGTGGAATTCAGGCATTAACAATTGCATTAAAGCTGGTATGCCCTGTGTAGGCTGTGCCTCGGATAAGTTTACAGCAAAGGCATCTTTTCCATTATATACAAAAAGAAATCTTGAACACAAAAAAGCAGAATAGTTATGAAACTGCATATAAAACTCATATCATCTTTGCTTGCCGGCCTTACTGTGATTGTAACTGCGATCCAAATTGCGCAGTATCACGGTATAACCAGCATGATTGAGACTTTTAGTCATTCAGCTCTTGGTATTCTCGAATCTGCGCAAGAGGAACGAGCGCATAATATTTTCAGATCTGTTGAAAATTCTCTTGCAGGTTCATTGAAGCGTGGGGAGATGGAAAAATTTGACAAATTACTGATTCAGCAAAGGACTATTGAAGGATTGCTTGAATATTCTCTCTATGATAAAGATGGTATTATTCGCTACTCATCGCACTCAAAAAATCAATACGAAAATTTACCTGCAGACATCAAAAAAGAACTTTGGAAAAATCGCACACTAAAATTTGTAAAAAATGATAGTCTAATTGAAATATTTCAACCGGAAATGACAAGTCCATCGTGTGTACGGTGCCATATGAATTGGGAAGTTGGGAGTATTGGCGGTGTCAGCTATTTTCGATTTTCCAATAATGCTTTTTTAAAAACAGCCAATTCAGCGTCTGCTTTGTTGCATGAAGCCCAGTCAACAATGGCACAAAATAGCATAATTGCTGTGTTTGCTGTTATTTTAATCGTTTCAGGTACAATGTATTTCATGCTCAGAAGACTTGTTCAGAAACCGCTGGAACGAAGTAAGCAGTTTACACAGGCCGTTTCTGTCGGTGATTTGCATTACAAAATTGATGTGAATCAAAAAGATGAGATTGGTGTTTTAGTCAAATCCTTGAGCAAGATGGGCGAAGTATTGCAGAAAAAATCGAAGGTAGCCAAGGAAATTGCCCGGGGAAACCTGGATGTTGAGATCGATATAGCCTCAGATAAGGATGATCTCGGCAAGGCGATGGTCGAAATGCGTGAATCTCTAAAAAATAACGAAATTGCCTGGGTCGATAAGACACAGGAAATTGAAAATCAAAAAAACAAGCTTACGAACGATGTTGAAAAAATGTTGAAAGGGATGGAGCGTTTTGCGAAAGGTGACCTTACTGTTGCACTCAAATATAATGAAGAAGATGATCTCTCCAGATTGTTCAACGGATTTAATCACACGGTTGCAAAAATCCGTGATCTGATCAGTCATGTTTCTCAGATCGTCCAGCTCAGCCACGATGCTTCAAAACGAATAACTGATTCAACGACGGATTTAAAGAGTGGAATAGAAGATCAAGCAAATCAATCGAATGAAGCTGCGGCAGCAATAGCCCAAATGTCGCAAACTATTGATGAAAATGCCTTGAATGCTTCTCAAACGGCTGACAAAACCAAAGACAGTGGAAAAGTCGCCCAGGATGGAGCCGAAATCATTGGCCAGTCGGTTGCGAAAATTGGGCAAATTGCGGAGGGTGTGAAACGCTCTGCTTCAAAAGTGCAGCAATTAGGTACATCGAGCAAGGAAATTGGCGAGATCGTTCGTGTTATCAACGACATCGCAGATCAAACCAATCTTCTCGCACTCAATGCAGCTATAGAAGCCGCCAGAGCTGGTGAGTTAGGCCGGGGCTTCGCAGTCGTTGCAGATGAAGTGAGAAAATTGGCTGAACACACCACCGATGCAACCAAACAGATTGCCGTAACCATCGGTGAAATCCAAAATCAAACAACTGAAGCTATTGAGGAAATGCAGGTTGATGAAAAAGAAGTCGCGGATGGGATCCAGTTGGCTGATAAAGCCGGCGATGCACTGAATCAGATAGTCAGCAGGACTGATGAGGTTATTGATCGTGTCAATCAGATAGCCTCGGCCACAGAAGAGCAGTCTGCAACCAGTAATGAAATTGCCAGGAGCGTCGAAAAAATTAATACAGTATCGACAGGTGCTTCCGAACGCGTGACGGAGATATCAAACTCTATCAATGAGCTCAATGAAATGATGCAACAGTTACACGAAATTGTTCAACAATTCAAAATTGACGCATCCGATCAGGGATACGCCAGCAGTCATGAAAAAATTCCAGTTTCTATAGTTGAAAAGGGTAGTGAAATAAATTTTTCATATCCTTGCAATTGAGAGGATAAGTTTGTTAGGATAATTTAGCTGTTTGACAACTTCTTGCTTCTGAGTTCCCAGTCATTCTGTTCGTGGTGTTTTATTGCATTTTTTTTTCATCAATTGATCAACTGCAATTTGCGATTCAATGAAGCGAATTGTCCCTGTTTTTATAATTTATTGAATCGCGTTTTCCCCGGCCATGCGAATGTTCTGCATTGCCTGAACAATATCCTGTTTATCAAAAATCGCACTGCCGGCGACCAGCATATCGGCGCCTGCAACAACCACTTCCGCAACTGTCTCCGCGTTTATTCCTCCATCGGCTTCCAACCGGATATTTCTTCCGCTCGCTTCGATTAAAGTGCGAGCTGTGCGTATTTTATCCAGACTGTGTCGAATAAATGTCTGTCCACTAAATCCTGGATTAACGGTCATAATGAGAATTAAGTCAAGCTCATCAATGACATCCTCAAGTGTATTCACATTCGTCGCTGGATTCAAAGAAACGCCGGCCTTCATTCCGCACTGATGAATGGCCTGCAATGTGCGATGCAAGTGGGTGCAGGCTTCCTGGTGCACCGTGAGAATGTCGGTACCGGCTTCAGCATATGCTTCGATGTATTGCTCCGGATTGGAAATCATCAAATGCGTATCGATTGGAATTTTGACGAAACGCTTGAGCGCCGCCACCATGTTGTGGCCAAAGGTTAAATTCGGTACGAAATGCCCATCCATCACATCAACATGGATGTAGTCGGCGCCATTTTTTACAACCAGATTGACTTGCTCTTCAAGTTTAAGGAGATCGGCCGAAAGGATGGATGGTGCTATGAATAGTTCGCGTGTATGTGGCATGAGTATTCCCTGAATGATATATTAATCTTGCTCAAAACCTGTAATTAAATCGATTCTTCTCGTATGTCTGTCGCCTTCAAATTCTGTGTTGAACCAAACATCGACAATGTCAAATGCGACTCCTCTTCCGGTCGTACGACCACCCAATGCGAGCACGTTGGCATTGTTGTGGGCACGACTCATTCGTGCTGTATAGGCATCATGACACAAGGCTGCACGAATGCCTTTAAACTTGTTGGCGGAAATCGAGATGCCAATGCCGGTACCGCATAGGACGATACCGCGTTCACTTTCCCCGTTTTGTATCGACTTCGCAACCTTCGCTGCCATCGCCGGATAGTCAACAGCGTTCTTTTCCGAATCGGTTCCCATATCTAAAACTTCGAGATCGGGCTTTTTCCTTAAATACCCCACAATTTCATTTTTTAATTCAAAACCAGCATGATCAGAGGCAATGCTTATTTTCATGTATGTCCTTTTTCTCAATAAAAAAATTGAAAAAGATGATTTTTATCGGTTCTACTTTACAAATTCTATTCATTAAACCTGATTTATTAGCCGGTCCTTTCTAATGGTTGGGTTGAGTATATGCCCGGCCAAACACGGTTCCCACGTATCATATGAAAAAAACAGATTAAGTATCACTGTATTCCATTTCTCTCTTCTTCCAATACCTTTATCTCAATTTTACGAAATTCCGTTCGATGGCTCTCCGCTTGCAAAGCAATATAACCTTCGCTGATTAATTTTTCGCCGGATTCCGGAATGAGTTTTTGTGCATCTTTATCTTCTTCATCGTACTGGGGATTTTTGTATGTAAGGACTGTGTCGCCATTGACCACGTGATAGACCGGACCGCTCCCGTGCACAATAACCTCCATGGTTACCCATTGGTCGCCGTGATACGTTTCTGAGCTGGAACTGGTGCAATGTTGAGTAATTAATTCACCATCCATCACGATGTTGGTTCCGGGTGTACATACATTGCCGGTGGAACGTTGATCCGTGCCATTGCCTCCCAGCAACTGCGCTTCGATTGAGACGGGGAACGCTTGCTCCAAACGCATGCTTTCCGGTGACTGGCTATGGAACATAATGCCGTTGTTGCGAAACGCCCAACCGAGACCTCCTGCTACTTGTTTTCCCACAAAACGGTATTCCAAACGAATAGCATAGTGTGAAAATGGTTTTTCGTAAAAGATATGCCCGAATTTGTTGTCTAAATTTTCGTATTCGTCATATGATACAACGAGCATTCCGTTTTCGACACGAAAAGTATTTTTGTAATTATCACCCGGTTCATGTCCGGAAATTTTTACGTTCCAACCAGTCAGATCTTTTCCATTAAAAAGGCTGACCCATTCTTCGTCTGGCGAATCGGAACGACATGATGAAAGAAGCGTAAAAAGGATGAGTCCAAAAACTAAAATGATCGGCTGAACTGTTTTTTGATCATACTGTTTCATAATAAATCCTTTGAGATTGATTAAAAGAAAACAATGTCTCCCGGCAGGGAATCTGCTTTTCCAGTTTTACATGGAAATGGGAATTAAAAGAGATTCAAATCGCAAATGAAATTAAACTTTAGGTGCATGGGAAAATACAGGAGTAAAATTTAAACATAATTCTGAACATGACCAGTGAAATCTTAAAAATAATCTTCACAATGGATCTAAATATTTATTTAATTTTTCGTAAAACAACAGCCACCTGATTCGATTTCATCTTATAAAAGTGTTTCACATCTGTGGTACAGTAGTTGTGGGTGTTATTGCGGCTATTGCCGGGGAATAGCGCAGATGATGTTGGATTAAATGGATTGGAATAATTCTATTACAATGCCCAGTTTTCTGCAATTCTGAAGATGTTTGCGATTGCACACTCGAAGCCACGGAATCACTCTCAAGATTGGCAAAAATTAAATTCACGCCGAGCGAATGTGTAGAAACTTCCAAGTTCTATTGCGATTTATTTAGCCTATAATTTCAACAATAAGCCTATCGCAAACGATACATAACTGACTGTAAAAATGTTGGGTAGCCATTTTTCTTTATCCGAAATGTTCAGCGATTTTCCCGGTATTGGATCACCGTTTTCATCCGCAGGATAAAGTATATCTTCGGTGTGGTACATCTTGTGACAGTTGATCATTTCCTCTTCATTTTCCATCTTTTTTAATTCCGCTATACGATGATTTACCAGAAGTTTGTACTTGAGGATGATTTGTTTCCAGGCAATATTGGTGAGGATGCCAATAATCAACGCCAGGATGATAACCAATGAGCGGTACAGCTCATCGAATTTCACATCCCTGATTAAAATTGCAATGGCGCCTAATATAATTGAATTTACGGTCAGGTAGGTGTTGCCAATGTTTTGCCTTCTGTCTGACAGGCGATCCGTTGCTGCCACAAAAAGCTTGTATTCTTCAAATTTATCGAATGCCATAATGCTCCCTGGTTTAATTTTCGTTAACACATTGTGAATTTCTAATTTTAACCCGTTGTGCAAAATTAAAATGACCATATTGTTTAGTCATTTTTTCATAAGAAAAGAACACGGATAGAACGGATTCCACGGATATACACGGATTAAATTTATAAAATAATCCATAATATCCGTTTTATCCGTATAATCCGTGTTCAAACAATATGCCTTATAGCTAAATTTAGCTCATTTTAATTTTAAGCTTCTATTTTGCACAACAGTTTAATTATTCGATATCATTTTGTTTAAAAGAAGAATTCGAACTACAGGTTGTTCACCACAAGCAATGATTTTTTCACGATTTTTTGCGAGTTTCTAATCACGACAATATACACGCCACTTGAACAAGCTTCACCATTTTCATCGCGCCCATCCCACTTGATGACGTTCCGGCCCTGGTTTAGGTGTTGCGAATTGACAATAGTCCGTTCGCGTTTTCCGCTGGCTGAATAAACATAAGCAGATACCTGGCCGGCCTGCGGCTGGTCGAAGGAAATAACAGCGACACCGCCAAATAATTTATCCGGTGATCTCGAATGAATAACCCGTGGTTGGATATCAATTATTTTCAAATTTTCAATACCGGAATCATTTCCTGTTGCTGCACGCAAATCATACCTGCCACTCATAGAAACTGCTGTTTCGATCTGCAGTGAATCATTCCTCTGTGTGAGTGTGCCGCCAACCAATTTCAATGCATCCTCCTCCAGTTTGTAAATTCCCAACAGATTTGCGTCTATGTTGTTTACTGTTTCTTGTGGAAATGCGAATGCCAACGAATGAGCATTGGCCTGGTCCGAATCTGGCAGTGTGAGTTCAACGGCCACAAGCGTTGATTGATCTTCGAGCAGAGCAGGTACGATAAACTCAATCATCTTTTGCGTGTTATCGACATGGATATTTGGCGCGAGTGTCAGCGTTACTTTGAACTGCGCATTGGTATCGGAAACAGCGCCGGCGTAAGTTGGATTTAACCTGTAAAAAGTGTCGCTTTGGATGTTGGGATCCCGGTTGCCGTCCGGATCGATGGCGCGAACTTCAAAAAGATGCAACGCCGGTTGTTCCGCCGCATCGATATATAACGTGGCGGAATTTTGATTGGTGGTGATCCAGCTTTGGCTATCCAGCCTGTATTCATAGATGAGCGTTTCGGTTGGTGAGTTTTGATCTGAGCCGGAAAAACGGTAGGTCACCTCATTGCCATAAACGACATCGACATCTTGCAGAATTTCTGTTTTGGGCGGAAATTTACTTGGTGTGTACTTGGTCAAACCGCCACCAAATGTTCCGATAAACAATGTTTCTGTCGGTTCGTTCCAAAAAACGGAGACGGTATGATTGGTCAGCAAACCGGAGTTTGTTGTAGTAAAAGTGTGCCACTCGTTAGGTTGGACAGCACGATTCAATCGCACCAGGCCGACAGTTGTCGCAAACCAATAGATATTGTCATTTTGCCGGGTTATCGCTTGCACCAGATTGAGTGGAAGGCCGCCGTTGGTGTTTTGTTGTGTAAAAATTTCTTCGACTTTTTCACTTTCCTGGTCAAAGCGCGCTGCCCCACCTTTGGTTGCAATCCAGATATCACCAAAAGAATCTGTGAATAAGGATGCAATACGGTTATCCGGCAATCCGGCAATTTTTTCCCAGGTTTGCGATATGTGCGAGCTTATCTTAATAACACCCTGATCGGTGGTAGCACAGAGAAGAATACCATTGCGTGTTTGGGCGATTTCGCCAACTTCTGTAAAAATCGTGTCCTGCGCAGCAAATCGTCGCCAATTTTGATGTTTCTCCGCACTATCAACATGGGAATAAAAGAGCCCTCTTTCGGTCCCCAGCCATAAATAGTTATTATCCGCTTCAAAGAGTGAATAGCATTTTGATATTGGCGCACCGGTGATGGATGTCAGCCTGTCCCAGGAATTTATATTATGAAAATCGAAGTCCTTTGCGTATGATATATTGGATCGGGTGGCAAACCAGGTTCGATTCCGGCTGTCAAGCAGAATGCTGTTGATGCGG
>QQUM01000741.1 GCA_008501545.1 Calditrichota bacterium | reverse complement strand
CCAATATGGTTGGAATGCAACGAGGTCGAATGTTTCATATGCACTTCTTCAAAGTGGTCTTCATACTCATCAACTGCAATATCGAGCCCTTTGGTTGAAACAAGCCGCCCTTCATTCAACGCATACTCATCCGGATGGCTGAGTGCAATATATTCATAATCCCGTTCGAAATCGGGAAAATTCAATGTGCTGGTGAACTTCACCACATCGACTGCAGTATCTCTGGCCCATTTGAGTTGCTCAAGCAGCGCCATAAATTTCTTTCGTGACGGTATTTTATACCAGCCACCAATACGTGCATTAATGGGATGAATTTCACGACCGCCTAACAGGTTGACAATCTCATTACCGATTTTTTTCAATTTCAATCCTGCCTTCACAACTTCCGGATGATCACCCGCAAGCTGAATGGCATCCTGATAACCAAGAAAGTCCGGTGCATGCAACAGATAAGCATGCAAAACATGGCTTTCAATCCATTCACCGCAATAGAGCAGACGCCGAAGTTCCCGTAGCGGTCCGTTCACTTTTAATCCGAAAACGGCTTCCATTGCGTGAATAGAACTCATTTGATAAGCCACCGGACAAATACCACAAATACGCGCTGTAATATCAGGCGCTTCGCTATACTTGCGGCCTCGCAAAAATCCTTCAAAATAACGCGGCGGTTCGAATATGTTGAGCTTTACATCTTTAACCTCACCGTCTTTAATCCGGATTTTCAAGCCCCCCTCGCCTTCAACCCGTGCAAGATAATCAACTTTTATCGTTTTATTCGTCTTCATGAGCTTCACTTTCTTTTCGGAATGGTTCAGCGTAAGCATAAAATCCCCGGAAGGCTCTCACAACATCATTATTTGTCGCGCCGATTTCTTTCCATCTTTTTGCCAGGGATGCTGTTTGTGGTGTCTCTTTTGGCCCGTAACAGCCAAAACACCCACGATTATAAGATGGACACAGTGCATCACAGCCAGCATGTGTGACAGGCCCGAGACATGGAGTGCCATGAGCAACCATTACACAAACATTGCCTTTACGTTTACATTCCATGCAGACACTATGGGATGGTGTAACCGGTGCACGCCCATGCAGGAGTGCACTGCAAACTTCGATTAGCTGGTATTTGTTGATTGGACAACCGTGCAGTTCGAAATCTACGTAAACGTGATCCCGTATTGGTGTGGATTTATTCAAACTGGAAATATATTCCGGATTTGCATACACCATGGCGATATAACGTGAAACATCAGTAAAATTTCGAAGTGCTTGTATGCCCCCACTTGTTGCACATGCGCCGATTGTTATCAGTATTTTTGACTGCCGTCTAATTTTATGGATGCGTTCCGCGTCATGGGATGTGGTTATCGATCCTTCAACTAGAGAAATATCATATTTCCCGTGAATGACGGCTCTTGAGGCTTCCGGGAAATTTGCTATTTGAATAACTTCAGCAAATGTGAGCAGTTCATCTTCACAGTCCAGAAGGCTTAATTGGCAGCCATCACATGAGGCAAACTTCCAGACGGCCAGTTTTGGTTTTCGAACACGACTCATAATCAAACCTCCCAGACGTCAAATAGATGTGCAATTTTATCATATCGAAAAACGGGGCCGTCTTTGCAAACGAACTCAGCCCCGAACTGGCAATGCCCGCAGTGCCCAATTCCACATTTCATATTGCGCTCTGTTGAAACATAAATACTCGAATTGGCAATACCTCGCTTCTGGAGTTCACGCACTGTGAATCGCATCATAACTTCCGGTCCACAGGCCATGGCGATAGCATTTTTTGGATCAAATGGTGTACGGGCTACAAGTTTGGTCACGACACCAACATTACCTTCCCACTCGCCAATTGCACGGTCAACCGTTACAAATGTTTGAATGCGGTGCTTCTTTTCCCAGAATTTGATTTCCTTTGCATAAAGAATATCCTTGGGCGTCCTGGTACCGTAAAGCACGACGACATTCTCAAATTTATTGCGATTGCTTATGATATAATTTATAACCGGGCGAATTGGTGCAAGCCCGATACCACCCGCAATAAGGACAACATCCTTCCCTTTCGCCTCTTCAACAGGCCAGGGATTACCAAAGGGGCCACGAACGCCGATCAGATCCCCAACATGCAATTTTCGCATTGCTTTAGTGACGGTACCCACAACACGTGTCGTGTGCACAAGGCTGTCAGTTGAACAGGGATCGCCAGAAATTGAAATAGGGATTTCTCCAACCCCAAAAATGTAAAGCATGTTGAACTGCCCGGCTTCAAAGGATAAGTCCAGTACCTTCTTTGATGGTTGTAACTCAACAGTAAACGTATCATCTGTTTCATTTTTTATCCGTTTCACGCTGAATGATTCCGGCAACATCGGATTTCCATTGTGATTACTCATTTAATTTCCTTTCACCCGTTTGCGCTATATACATCCATGAGCTGCAATCTTGTCAATTGCAGCCGTTCAGCGAGAATCCGTGAAAAGCGCTTCAAAATCTCATAGCCAAATTCATGGTCATTGATGCATTTTGCACGCAAACAAGCGCCTTCGATCGCGATGGCACTTACCTCCGTTTTCGCACGGGCATTAAACTGCCAACGGTACGGTGGGAAAAGCCAGGACCAACCAAGCACAGAATCACTGTCCAGGGTCATTATGGAAATGGATCCCTTTTGCGGCATGTGAATATCAAGCGCCACTTTGCCATCGCGGATAAAATAGAATTTATCAGCATCACGCCCTTCCCTGCAAATAATATCACCGCTTGAAAAATGAACATTCGAAGCGCAGCCAACGATTTGTTCAATAAACTCCGGTTTCATTTCTTCTAAAAACTTATGATCGGCTAAAAACCTTTCCAATGTATCCATACGACACGCTCCTTTCGAGGCTTATACGGTTGCTTTGGATTTACGTAAATTTTTAATTTCCTTGGTAACATCAATACCAACAGGGCACCAGGTGATACAACGGCCACAACCAACACATCCCGATTCTTCGAACTGGTCGTGCCAGGCTGCGAATTTATGAGTAATCCAATGGCGGTAACGAGTGGAATCCGAAGGGCGCACACTCCCACCGTGGATATAGGAAAAATCCATAGTAAAGCAGGAATCCCAGCGCCGCCATCTTTCAGCTTCAGTCCCGGTTAGATTGGTGACGTCTTCCATGGTTGTACAGAAGCAGGTCGGACACACCATAGTGCAATTCGCACAGTTCATACAACGAGTTGCAATCTCATCCCAGATGTGGTCGTCGTAATGGTCATAAAAGAGCTGCTTGATATCCTTTGTATCAACTTCCTTCCCCATATTTTCGCTGACTTCGTTCATCTTTTCGCGGACAAGAGCGCATTCTTTTGCACTGGCTTCTTCCAGTTTTGGCATTTTGTTCAGCAACTCTTCCGCCAGCTTGCTTCCATGCTCAACAACAAAAAAATGGCGTTTATCATCTAAAATTTCAGTCAAAGCAAAATCAAATCCGGACAAGACGGACGGTCCGGTATTCATTGAAGCACAAAAGCAATTACCACCAGCCTTTGTACAATTCACGGCGACGATTAAGGTGTTTGCCCGCCTCTTTTGATAGGCTGAATCAGTAAACTGGCTTTTGAGAAAAATTTTATCCTGTTTTTGGATCGCGGCAACTTCACATGCGCGTACACCGATAAACGCTTTTTTCGAAGGCGAATCATCTTCTTCCTGGATACTAAAGCCACTGCCATTGGTCTTTGCACGCCACAATAGAAGGTCAGCCCGGTGTAAATATTTCTTCCAGGCATGTGGACCAACATTAAAATCAAACAAAAGGGATTTTCCCGTTTTGCGAATTTCATACGATCCGGCAGCCTGTTCATCTGTCCAGCCAGCAGGCAAATCGGAAGAGGAGACTATGGTATCATAAACAATGGTACGATCCTGCACAGTCGGCCCGATAGTTTCGTATCCTGCATCCTGAAGAACTCGTAGAAATACATTAAATTCCCCAGCAGGAAGGATCCGCTGTTTTTTGCTTTTCGTTTCCATAACTTCCTTTGTATTTTTCAAAAAAAATATTTTGAGGTGATTTGAAAAAGATCTTGGATGTTTTATCTTTTGAAAGGATTCCTCCTTGAATTATAGAGAATAAAAAAATATGGAAAACTGCTAATCGATATAGATGTGTACTGATTTAGAAAATCACAGTTGGCAAAGCATATACCAGAAAGAAAAAATCGTAGAATGATTGTTTTTTATGAAATTAAAAAAATGCGTGATCCATGGTCATCGCAAATTCAAGAATTCATTCTCATTCATAAGAATTATTTAACTAATAGCTGCATTTTTCAATACAGAAAAAGACAAGACCAATGACAGATCAAAGGTCGTAAATAAATATAATTATTATAGAAAAAGCAAATAAATTACTTAAAATATTTAATAAATAATTTTAATACAATGCAATGCAAAACTTCTTACACAATCCGGCTAATCGAAAGCAGCAACTCTTGTCCAAAAAAAAATGTTGAAAAACAGTGCGCAATTGGTTATTAATCTCTAAATTGTTGTTGGATTGAAAACTTTTGTTATTTCATTGGGTTAAAAAAGTTAATACAAAAGAGGATTGAATGAAAAAGGTTGCCATTGAAAAAAAGGTGCTCTCCGAAAATGATAAGCTTGCAGTGAAAATTCGGGAACAACTTACTGGTCGCGGTGTTCTTAGCCTCAATTTCGTCAGTTCCCCGGGTTCAGGTAAAACATCACTATTGGAAAAAACCTTGGCCGCAATCGGCGATCAGTTAAATATTGCGTTGATTGCCGGCGATGTACAGACGGAAAATGATGCGAACCGGTTAATCGAAGCCGGTGGCAAAAGTGTTCTCCCAATCGTCACAGGTGGCTCGTGCCATCTTGATGCAAAAATGATTAGCAAGGTACTTCCGGGTATAAATATCGATGAGCTTGATCTGCTTATCATTGAGAATGTTGGTAATTTAGTATGTCCAGCGAGCTATGATTTGGGAGAAGATATGAAAATTGCGCTGGTCAGCACCACCGAAGGACATGATAAGCCATTAAAATACCCGGGAATGTTTCGCCGCTCTTCCGTTATGGTGATAAACAAAATTGATTTATTAGGCACATCTGATTTTGATGTAGAAGAGGTGAAAAAGAATGCCCGACAAATCAATGCCAACCTGAAATTTTTTGAAACTTCCTGCCGAACAGGTGAAGGATTACAAAATTGGTTTCATTGGCTTATCGACACCGTCAAAACCAAAAAAGATCGACTTTAAATTGTTTGCATTATTAGTAAAAGGATAGGCACTGTGCAAAAACGGCATCTCATTCGTATCGATGGAATTGTACAGGGTGTGGGCTTCCGCCCTTTTGTTTACCGCCTTGCGAAATCACATAAACTGACCGGCTGGGTCTTCAATAGCAACAAAGGTGTTATGGTTGAAGTGGAAGGTTTACCGGATAATCTCACCCGTTTTCAAAACCGGCTACGGCAGGAAATGCCCCCGCTTGCACAGGTCACAGAGTTCAGTAGTACAGAAATACCGTTAAAGAATGATGACCGATTCGTCATTTTGCAAAGTGAATACAAAGGTGACACATCAGTACTTGTTTCCCCGGACATGAGTTTGTGTGAAGATTGCCTGAAAGAAATGCTGCTTCCGGGCAATCGACGATTTCATTATCCTTTTCTCAATTGTACGAACTGCGGCCCGCGTTATACAATTATTTCCGGTTTGCCGTACGATCGTGCCAATACATCAATGCATGAATTTACGATGTGTGAGGAATGTGAAAAAGAGTACCGTGATCCGGCAAACCGCCGTTTTCATGCCCAGCCGAATGCTTGTCCCAAATGTGGTCCGACACTTCAAATTGTTGATAGGGAAAAGCGACCTGTCAAAACAAATGATCCGGTAAAGCATGCGAAATTACTTTTACGCTCCGGCAGGATCCTTGCAATTCGTGGCCTGGGTGGTTTCCATTTAGTGGCCGATGCAAAAAACACCAACGCCATCGAAACGTTGCGGGAACGCAAGCGGCGAGCGGAGAAACCATTTGCACTTATGGCTGCCAATGCAGATGTAGTGGAAAAGTATTGCAAAGTCACCCATCGTGAACGGGAAGCACTGCAACAACAGGCCAGACCAATCGTGCTGCTCCAGGCCAGGAGTAGTAGTAAATTACCGAAGGTAATCGCTCCCAAGAGTAAATATTACGGTTTTATGCTGCCTTATTTGCCGGTACAGCACCTGCTCCTTCTTGATAATTTCGACGTTCTGGTGATGACCAGCGCAAACTACAGCGACGAACCGATTGTTATAAGCAACGAACACGCATTTGACTATCTCGCTCCCCTGGCGGATTATTTTCTCATTCACAATCGGGAGATCCTGCAGCGTTGTGATGATTCCATCGTCACTGTTGCTGCCGGCCACCAGCGGATTTTACGGCGCTCCCGCGGATACGTCCCGGCGCCCATAATTTTGGAAAATAAAGTAAAAGCGCCGATCCTTGCAGTTGGTGCCGAATTAAAAAATACAGTCGCTCTCAGCAATGGCAACAAAGTAATGCTCAGCCAGCACATTGGTGATCTGGATAATCCGGAAGCAATTGCTTTTTTCAAAGACAGTATCAAACATTTACAAAAATTACTGGAAATCAAACCACATTATGTTGCATGTGACATGCACCCGGAATATCTTTCGACAAAATGGGCCCACGAACAGGAGTTGATGCCAAAAATTGCTGTTCAGCACCATCATGCACACCTTGCATCGGTGATGGCGGAAAACAACTCAGCGCGAAAAACCATCGGCATTATTCTTGACGGTACCGGTTATGGAACGGACAAAACCATCTGGGGTGGCGAAATTCTGATTGGCGATTTCAGAGACGTATCGCGTTATGCCTGGTTCGAGCCCCTCCCCTTGCCAGGCGGAGAAGCTGCGATCAGAGAACCCTGGCGGATGGCAATCAGCTACCTTCGGCAGGCATACGGCAGCTCGATGCAGAAACTGGATTTACCCATTATGAGAAGCACCAAGCCGAACGAGCTGAATCTACTCATGCAAATACTTGATAAAGAGGTAAATTCACCAAAGACATCGAGTTGTGGCCGTCTCTTTGATGCAGTTTCCTCAATTTTAGACATTCGAAATAAAATCACGTACGAAGCCCAGGCTGCTATCGAGCTGGAGATGAGCATTAAAGGAAACTTACAACGTAACTTTGCTTATCCAATCGATTACAACTTAAAACATGGCGCAATCAACTTCCAACCGCTGATTCGTGAAATAGTCAATGACAAAACCCAAAACATCGCTAACGAGCTCATCGCAGCAAAATTCCATGTCTCCTTAGCGGAAATTTTAATTGCTATCACGATTCGTGCACGCAAGGATACCGGGATCGCACAAGTCGGTCTCAGTGGTGGCGTTTTTCAAAATTTCACATTATTTCAGTACACTGTTGAACGCTTGCGAAGTGAAGGTTTTCGCGTTCTGACGCATTCCCGCGTTCCACCGAATGATGGCGGCATTAGCCTTGGCCAGATCACTGTAGCAAATGCGATGCTCCAATAAGGGATTGGTTGTGTCAAAAATTACTTGAAAATATGAAACTTAGCCAGGTGCGACGCACTTCTTTCCGAAAGGTCTGCAAATCTTCGATGATGTTTGGGAACTCCAGTGTGAAGTGCATCGCACCTTTCAGGAGAGATATATGAAAGGACCTTCAATTCACAGCGTGGCTGCATCTTGTCCGCTACCAATCACGGAACATAGTACCGTCCAGTTAGCCCACGGCAGCGGCGGTAAAATGATGAACGACTTGATCTCGAACCTCTTTCTGTGGGCGTTCGACAATCCCCATCTTAACAAATTAAACGATCAGGCCGTGCTGGATATCAACGGAACGAAATTAGCGTTCAGTACGGATTCCTTCGTGGTCGATCCACTCTTCTTTCCCGGTGGTGACATTGGCGATCTGGCGGTAAACGGCACCCTAAACGACATTGCCATGAGTGGCGCAAAACCGCTGTTTCTCAGCGCCGGCTTCATTTTGGAGGAAGGCTTTTCTCTCAATGAACTAAAACGCATCGTCGAGAGCATGCAGCAGGCCGCCAGCGAAGCCGGTGTCGCAATCGTGACCGGGGACACCAAAGTTGTAGATAAAGGCAAAGGCGATAAAATATTCATCAACACAGCAGGAATCGGACTGATTGAACATGAATATCAAATCTGCACGTCTTCTATCCAACCAGGCGATGTTGTTCTCTTAAGCGGCACATTGGCCGACCATGGTATCACGATACTGTCGCAGCGAGAGGGATTAGCCTTCGAAACATCCGTGCAAAGTGATACAGCCGCCTTGCACAGTCTTGTTTCTAAAATGCTTGATGCAGGCGGCGCTTCGGTCCATGCGCTGCGCGATCCCACGCGTGGTGGTTTGGCAGCGACCCTGAACGAATTTGCACAAAGTAGTGGATATGGAATTCGTATCGATGAAAAGCGAATTCCTATAAAACCGGCCGTTGCAGGTGCCTGCGAAATGCTTGGAATTGATCCATTACATGTCGCAAACGAGGGCAAACTCGTTGCGGTCGTCGCGAGGGATAAAGCGACGGCAGTGCTACAAGCCATGCACAATCATCCATTCGGAAAAGATAGCGTTATGATAGGTGATGTGACAAAGGAAGCGCCCGACCAGGTAAGCATGCAGACAAAACTCGGATCATGGCGCATCGTCGACATGCTGGTCGGTGAGCAGCTGCCCAGGATTTGTTGATATGAGATTGTACGACAAGCACATCCTCCCCTATCTTACTCACAAAATTTGTAGTCTGAGCCCTGCCACCAGGCAACGACAAAAAATCATACCCTTTGCCGAAGGTAAAATCCTTGAAATTGGCATTGGATCCGGACTCAATCTTCCCCACTACAATAAAAAAAAAGTAAAATACATTTGGGGACTGGATCCTTCCACAGAACTGTGGGCCCGGTCTGGCATCACGAACGGTGAATTGCCGTTCCCCTTTCAATTTCTCCCGACATCTGCAGAACAAATTCCTTTGGAGAACAATTCTGTTGACTCCATTGTTGTTACATACACACTGTGCAGCATTCCCGATATTCACACAGCACTAAATGAAATGCGCCGTGTTCTCAAACCTGGTGGTAAACTTTTTTTCTCCGAGCATGGCACAGCACCAGACAATCACATCCGTACATTGCAAAACATTCTAAATCCTGTCTGGACTATTTTCAGCGGTGGGTGCCAGCTGAACCGCAACATTCCTGAATTATTAAAAGAAAGCGGCTTCGAATTCGAACAACTCGAAGCAATGTATATTCCGGGTTGGAAATTTGCCAGCTACAATTTCTGGGGTGTTGCAATCTAAAATTTTTCACATTCTATCCGCATTTTTTTTATATTGTGATCACTCTCAGAAGGTAATTTAGTGAAAAATAGATAACAGCAGGAATAAATGCACGAACTTTCCATAGCACAATCGATATTCGAAACCGTGCTTACCGAGAAGCGCAAAAAGAATTTGTCTACGATCGAAAAAATCGGTCTGAAAATCGGCAGTCTAAGCAGTATTTTGCCCGATTCCCTCGAATTCAGTTTTAACGCGATAAAAATCGATACTGAACTTGCAGATACAGTTTTGGAGATGGAGATTATCCCCATTCAAGGAAATTGCAAAGACTGCAAACAAAAATTCCAAGTCCATGACTATGCCTTCTTCTGTCCTCACTGCCAATCCGGACAAATCGAAATACAACAAGGCATGGAAATGGAAATAGCTTACCTGGAAATTGAAGATTGAAAACAAAAAACTCCAAAAATATAAATTCTACAAAAGTTGAAAATTGATCATTGAACTTGTTTATTGATTATTGAAAAGAGGTCCCCATGTGCCTGGCAATTCCTGGTAAATTAATCGAATTATACGAAGAAAATGGCTTAAAAATGGGCAAACTGGATTATGCCGGAACCGTCAACACCGCATGCCTTGCCTATGTACCGGAAATTAAAGTAGGCCAATATGCCGTCGTGCATGCCGGTTTTGCAATAAGTGTAATCGATGAAGAAGAAGCGCAAAAAACTTACGAGCTCTGGGATGAAATGGTCGAAGGCGCGGCGAAAGAAGGCCTTGATATCTTCGGCATGCCCTTCGACGAGAAAGCAGAAGACAAGAAGCGGGATGTAAAAGAATGAAGTATTTGGAAGAATACCGCAATCCTGAGATTGCCAGGCGCATCGTCGATGAAATTCACCAGGTGACGACAAAACCGTGGGTCATCATGGAAATTTGTGGTGGGCAGACGCACTCTATCATGAAAAACGGGATCGATCAAATTCTGCCTGAAAACATTGAACTGGTGCACGGCCCCGGCTGTCCTGTGTGTGTCACACCGTTGGAAAAAATCGACCGTGCCCTGGAAATTGCCGCTCGAGATGACGTCATTTTTACTTCTTTTGGTGATATGCTGCGTGTACCGGG
>QQUM01000029.1 GCA_008501545.1 Calditrichota bacterium | reverse complement strand
TTGGAAGCACTGGAAAATCAACCGGTCTATGTTTCGACGGTTAATTTGCACCGCGCAGCTTCGCAACGGGTGAAGGAAGCCTGGAGTTCTTTTCTGCCACAGCTTGATTTCAGCTACTACAGGCAGAACCTTGGCAATCAGTTTGATCATTACGGCTATGAGGTCGGATTCAGTGTTCCGCTCTGGTTTCCGTTCAACCAAAGAGGGAATATTCAACGCTATAAAGCAGCCCGGCGCAACGCAGCCTGGCAAAAACAAAGTGTCATACTTGAAATGAAGAAGGATATTGAAACCGCATGGCATAGCTTTGACCGCAGCAAAATCATAGTCGAACGGTTTCACAGCTTGGTCCGGATAAAGTCAAAGAAATTGCTTGATCTCACTTTCCAGGGATACGAAGAAGGTGAAATTGACTTGCTTTCCCTCCTCGATGTGCAACGAACGTATCTCAATACCGAAAAACGGTATTTTGACGCGCTCAAAGATTACTATTTGCGCGTCATCGAGCTGGAGAAATTCATGAATCAAGAATTTGTATTAATTTCGAACGATGAATAGGTTCGTAGTGAAGGCTTTAGCCTTTTTCATGCTTGTATGGAATTAAGAGACGAAAGTCTCCACTACAAACTTTTATAAAACAATTTGTAGCCTTGCCCACTTGTGGGGCATTTCAAAACAGGAGTAATAATGCGAACGCTCATTTTCAGAAAAAAAATGCTTTTCTCGATGCTTGCTACATTAGTTGTCTTTACATCATGCGGGCAGGAGAAAATGGAAGAATCTTCAGGCGATGTTGCTGTGCCACCTTCTTTAACCGGCGAGAAAGCTGAAGCAGAGACTGTTTTAATTCGTTTGACGGATCAACAAGTCTCACAATTGAACGTCGAAGTCATGCAATTGGAAAAAGCCCGTTTCCCTTTTACGATTTCGACTCCAGCGATTGCCTATCCGGCGCCGGATCGACTTTCCCAGGTGAGCACACCCATTTCCGGTCGCATTACTTCTTTGAAAGTGCAGGAAGGCAAGCATGTGAAGAAAGGAGATTTGCTGTGTGAAATCGAGAGCCTTGAATTTGCCGATCTCGCAGCCAGGTTTCTCGAAACGCATGCGGAATATGAATATTTAAAAAGCCGGGTCGATCGAATTTCAGTCCTGGTGCAAAAAAAGATCAGCCCGCAAAGCGCACTCGATAAAGCCAATTCAGATTTGGCGAGAGCCCGTGTCCAGCGTTTGGCAGCTCATGCACGACTATTGGCGATGGGTATACGGCAGAAACAAATCGACACCTGGCTGGCGGGCGTGGTCGAAGAACCCCGTTTGCGTGTCGAAGCGCCGATCAGCGGTGTCATCACGGAACAATTGATCAGCCTTGGCGAAGCAGTCGATGTGAACGAGAAGCTGATGACAATTATTGAACTGGATAAAGTGCTGGTTCGTGGCTTTGTCTCTCCAGAAGAAGGCACGCTTATCCATGCCGGCGATTCTCTCTATGTTTCGCAAAAAAACTTTCCCCAGCTTATCCTCCCCGCCACCGTTACAACGATCAATCCGGCATTGGATCCAATAAATAAATCCATAACCGTCAACGCTATTGTACCAACGCAGGATAACTGGCCCCGTCCCGGTCAAAATGTGCGATTGGAAATAAAAGTGATAACGCCGGTTCCGGTGCTGGCTGTTCCGGGAAAGTCGATTGAATATGAAGGGGAATCGGCGGTTGTTTTTGTACAAAAAGACAGCAAAACCTTTGAAAAACGATTTGTTGTAGTGAGCGATATCCTCGGTGACTGGGCATTGATTCAATCCGGACTACAGGAAGGTGAGTCGGTGGCGGTTTCTCAGGTGTTTAGCCTGAAAGCGCTGAGTAAATTCGAAGAATTCGCCGAGTGAGAAGGGATTGATCAATGATACTAAACAACCTTATCGATTTCAGCCTTCGCCAAAAAGTTGTCGCCATCGCTTTGGTGCTGATTATGGCCTTTGGTGGTATTCAGGCGTTACAGCATATCCCGATTAATTCGTTACCGGATGTGACGCCAGTGCAGGTGTTGGTGATTACAAAAGCAGGCCGGTACTCACCGTATGATGTTGAAAAGCTGGTCAGTTTTCCAATTGAAAGTGCGATGAACGGCCTGCCGGATGTGGAGCAGGTGCGTTCGGTTTCCCAGTTTGGTTTGTCGGCTGTCACCATAGAATTTCACGAAGACACAGACATTTATTTTGCCCGTCAAATCGTTTCACAGCGTTTGCAGAGCATTATGGATGATTTACCGGAAGGTGTTTCCTCGCCGGTGCTGGGCCCGATTTCTACGGCGCTTGGTGAAATTTATCAGTACACAGTAAGAGGAGAAGGTTATAGTCTTTCCGAGTTGCGCACGATCCAGGATTGGCTCATAGCGCCTCAGCTTAAAAATGTTCAGGGTGTGACGGAAATAACAGCATTTGGTGGATTTGTAAAACAGTATGACGTCATCCTGCTCCCTGGAAAATTGCGTGGCTTGAAGATCAGCATTGAAGAGGTGATGGATGCGCTGGCGAAAAACAACAGCGTCTCCGGCGGGAATTATCTTGAACACAATCGAGAGCAGTATATCA
>QQUM01000219.1 GCA_008501545.1 Calditrichota bacterium | reverse complement strand
AATACCTGTTGCGGGGATTGAATTTGTTTTTGTACCAGTCGCTGATGAATACTAAGCATATTTCCTAAGCCCTTCAAAAAATCCTATGTTAAATCAAACTGTGTCCATTGCTGATTTGAGCCTGACGCCAAAATAATTAAATTCTTTGTTAGAAACAAAAAAATAAACGGTTCATTAAAACAATTCTCAATAACTTACCTTTCTATCGATCCAGTTTAAATTTATCACCAAGATAAAGTTTGCGCGCTTCGGGATCGTTGGCGAGATGTTCGGCTGTTCCCGAGAGCAGGACATTGCCTTCAAATAACAAATAAGCCCTGTCTGTAATAGAGAGTGTTTCGTGCACATTGTGATCTGTGATTAAAACACCAATGCCTTTGTCTTTTAATCCATGTACAATGTTTTGAATATCTTCAACCGCAATTGGATCCACACCGGCAAAGGGTTCATCCAGCAGAATGAATTTTGGCTTTGTAACCAGCGACCGCGTGATTTCCAATCGCCGCCGTTCACCACCGGAAAGTGTATAAGCCTTGCTTTTTGCCAAATGGGCAATGGATAATTCGTTAAGCAATTCTTCCAGGCGTTGTTTGCGTTCGGCTCGCGATAATGGCAACGTTTCCAAAATGGCCATGATATTTTCAGCAACCGTTAATTGCCGGAAGATGGAAGCCTCTTGCGCCAAATAGCCAATTCCCAATCGTGCCCGCTTGTACATTGGATATCGGGTGATTTCTTTCTCTTCAAGAGTGATGCGGCCGCTTGACGGCGCAATCATGCCGGTTATCATGTAGAATGTCGTCGTCTTGCCAGCACCGTTGGGTCCGAGCAGGCCAACGATTTCTCCCTGGCTCACTTCGACATTGACGTTATTTACCACACGCCGCTTGGCGTATATTTTTACCAGATTTTCCGCTTTTAAAATCATTCGCTATCGAATTCGATGTTTGGTTATATTCAATAAGATCATTCAATTTGAACACTGTCTGCTGCAGCTATTTCCGGCGGTGTAAATTTTCCCTGCGAGCTGCCGGGGGCGCTCTTAATTTTGATCCGGTCAATCCCGTTTTTGACGATGGAAATGATGATCGTATCGCCTTGCGCCCAGTTTTCGCCCTGGTAAATGCCCTGTTCATTGACCACATGATAGACACTCGTTGCGGTACCACTCACCTGGACTTTGTTTACTTCGTTGTTGGTGAAAAAAAGTTGAATACTCTGCCCGGTTAAATAATTCTCATACACAGGAATTTTTGTCGAACTGTCCGGTAGTGAGGAATATTTCAATTTACCAGAAACGAGAATGGACTGCAATTTTTTATCCAGCATGTGTAGCAATATTTTCTCGCCGGTTATTTTATCTTTTCCGTTTATCGCAACCGGCTCCTCTTGCAGCTCAATCGTTTCGGAATCGGCATGATACATAGCCAGCTGGCACGTCGCAACCGTCGAATCGCGCGTGATTTTTACATTGCGTTTAATCTCAAATCGCTTGCCTTGTTCGAACGATTCCATGCTTTCACCGATGATGCGCATCTCCTCGCGTCCGGCGGAATCGTATTGAATGAATACCGGATCACCGGATATTTTCGTGTAATTCTTCCGCCGTTCGAGCTCAGCACGCTCACCGGTTATTTCAACATGCTGTTTGTGATCCAGTATTTTTACATTTTCCTCTGCAACCGCACGTTTTTCATTTTGAAAATAAGTGACCAGTTTTGCATCGAGTTGGGAGCCGTCTGACAGCAATTCCACGTTGCCGTACGCTTGAAAAATTTTTGTTTTTGTAAAATAGCGGGCAGAATCTGCTTTCAACTTATAATCTGCATCTGTAATGCGAACATGGCCAAGAAGAAGGTATTCTTCCCGACGGGGAAAATTATAGAGTGCGTCACAGAACAGTTTCATTTCACCCTGTGAAAAAATGACACCACCTGTAAATTTGCGCACCATGCGCCCATCTTTCTGATAACTTTCCGCGTCATCGGCGTGAATGAGTTCGAGCCGTTCTTTTTTCTTCTCCTGCGCAGTTATGTCGAATCCTGCACGCAATATGAGACAGAGCAGAAAAAGTCCGGATAGAATTTTTAGACCATAATCACGCATTCATACTACTCCAAATCACCCGTTTGGTCACTTTTTAAAGTATCCGCCGGGATGGTGTCTTGCTCAGCCTGGACTGTCGTTGTATCCGGAATTGCAGTCGTATCCGGTGTCTCGTTCTCGCTATCGAGTTTTTCAATGTCCACTTGCGTATGGGTAACGCCGCGTGGCTGGTTGATTCTTACGTGCAGCATGCGTGCATCCGACTCAAAACTCTCACCGTATAGCGTATCGCCTTCTGCCGTTGTAAACATCGAGTAAACATTTGAATAGATCTTTTCACGAACGTTGTCCCAGCGCAATTCCTCTGTGTACAAAACAGAACCACTGTCAGAGACCAGCACCACATTGCCAAACGCATCGAAGTTGCGGCGTGTGTCGTAAACCACACCGCGATCTGCAGTGAGATGAGAACTGTGCTCGCCTTCTTTGTTAAAGAACTCCACAACAATCCCGCCGTCAAACTTCGTCTGCTTTTTATTGAGATAACGCG